>JAQXSU010000273.1 GCA_029219125.1 Bacillota bacterium | reverse complement strand
GCCTTCTCCGCTGTCATGCTGCTGTCAAAATACAGCTTCACACCCAGGTTTTCTATGGACGCTCCGGTGGCGCCGTCCTTCGGATAGCTCTCCTTCAGGGTCAGCTCCCCTGCAAAACATAGCGATGTTGAAAGTACAACGATCAGTGTTACCAGGCTTAAAATCTTGCCAGCTCGTTTCATTCTTCTGTGTCCTCCGATTCCTTTTCTTTCGTAAGTCGGGTATTTCCTCTCTGTTTCCAGTTTCCGTCCCGCCGGTTAGCCTCTCTCCGCTGACGGAAAAAGGTTTTCAATATATGTCGGCACTGTTCTTCCATGAGACCAGTTTCCACTTCCACATAGTGGTTGAGCCGTTCCTCCTGTACAATATTAAAGAGGGATCCGCAGGCGCCGCTCTTCGGCTCCATGGTTCCGATGTACAGTTTTTCGATTCGGGCCCAGACGATGGCTCCCGCGCACATGCAGCAGGGCTCTGCCGTCACATACATCCGGCACCCCGTCAGTCTCCAGCCGCCCACTGCCTGCGCAGCCTGCCTGATGGCTATCATTTCCGCATGGGCTGTGGGGTCGCGATCCGTCTCCGTCATATTATGACCTCGTCCGATGATCTCGCCATCCCGTACCACAACCGCACCTATGGGGATCTCTCCCAGCGCAGCCGCCTTTTCTGCCTCTTTCAGGGCTTCTGACATATACGTTTCCATACGCTAAAAATAATACCACATTTTCCGTCAACATTCAACTGCATTTTGTGTACAAAATCCTTTCATACTTCCGATATTGTCAGTGTTTTGGGGTCCAGACGGGCCACCCAGTAGCCATACACGGTCTTCGCCGCTTCCTCATCCATGGTTTCCAGGCTTTCGTACAGCCCTTCTCCCCCGGCCAGCGGCTGCCATAAGGTGAACCCCGTCACCCCTCCTGCCGGCTGCTCTTCCAGAAGGAAACGTCCCGGAATGGCGATGAAGCTGCCTTCCCGGCTCTGTCCGATGAGGAAATGGCCGTGTTTCTTCGCCATGAAATAGCCCTCTCTGCAAAATTTCTCCAGCAGGTCTACCCGTTCCTCCCGCCTCCAGCTGCACCCCGTTTCGTCCTGCCCGAAATACGTTCTCCCGACATCTTCCGCAGCCCCGGTTTCTTCGGCATTGTGAAGTTCTGCGGCCTTTGCCGGGGCCGGGGAGGGTGGATTTTGTCCGGTGGTCTGTACGGCAGGCTGCAAACCCGCGCCTCCTTTCATCAGCTGGCTCAGAAAATACAGCAGATACGGTCCGTAAGGGTTATTTGGATTGTCCATTGCTTTCTCCCGCCCTTTCCTGTAAAATAGTCATATATCAAGTTTATGATGCTTCAGGGGGTGCTATTCGTATGGTAATGGATATTATGGTTTTGATTATTTTCGCAGGGACGGTGTTTTTCTCCATGCGGCGGGGGTTTGCTCTGACGGTAGTGAACTTCCTGCGGTGTATCGCTTCACTGGTTCTGGGGTTTCTGTTCTGTGATGATGTGCGGGACTGGCTGCTGGCCCATACCGGCGTAGGAGCCTTCGTGGAAAAAAAGGTCCAGGCAGAACTGACCGCTTCTCTTACGACTGCGGTGGAGGAATCGGATCTTTATCAGATGCTGCCTTCCATGCTCCGGAAGCAGTCCTCCGATCTGACCGGTATGCTGGCGGAGGAAGGGATTCTCCGGCTGACCCATACCTTCCTGACGATCCTCTCGTTCTTCCTCATTGTACTGGCGGTAGCTCTCGCGGCGGCTCTTCTGAGCCGGATCTTTTCGAAACAGTATCAGGGCGGATTTCTGGGTTTCACCGACTGGCTGCTGGGCGGCGTCATGGGCATCATCAGCGGTCTGTTCTATGTCTTTGTCTTTCTGGCGATCATCACGCCGCTGACGGCCATGTTCATGCCTTCCCTTTCGGAAACCCTGGCCCAGTCTTTTTCCGAGTCACGGGTGGCAGGCAGCCTCTATGACAACAACTTTCTGCTGCTGTTTTTCAGAGATTTTCTGAATTAGTGTTTGATGACTATATGTAGTGGTATAATAACCTCAGAGATAATGAAACTGCAAAATGTAGATACAATATGGAGGAAGGAAAGATGAGTGTAACGATCACCGGAAACGCACCGCTGCGGGAGCAGCAGGCTTATGTAGACTACCTGGAAAGCAAATATAACCGCAAACTGAAAACGCTGGACATCAATATCGACGAGGAATTCGCTGATCTGAGCTATGAGTTCGAACCGGTTCCCTTCGAGCGGATCCGCCGCATCACCGGATACCTGGTGGGCACCATGGATCACTGGAACACTGCCAAGGCGGCCGAGGAAGCGGACCGTGTGAAGCACGGCATTACCATGGATGGAGCGATGGAGCAGCTGTAGGTTACATTTATTAAAAACCCTGCCTCTGTAATGAAAGAGGCAGGGTGTTTTTGATTGTGTGCCCGGCGGGCGCACAACGAAAATGGGGCGAACAGTTTCCTGCTGCACCCCACATTTTACTGCTTTTTTTCCTTTTCAGCCTTCTGCCGCCGTCATCAGCCGATGCCGCCCAGCAGGGTGCCCAGTACCAGCACCAGAATGGTCAGGCCGCAGAACAGGTACTTGCTGCCGAAGGTAAACCATCTGCCCAGCTTCCGTTTCGCACCCATGTCCACCTGCTCCCGGACGAACTTGTCGCCACAGACCCAGAAGAAGAGCACACCGGCCAGGAATGCACCCAGCGGGCACAGATATACGGAGAAAATATCCATCCAGCCGGACACGATGCCTTCAATGCAGATACCGATCACAGAGCCGACGGCTGCGATGACAGCCACTGCTTTTCGCCGTGAAAAGCCCAGCTTGGTCTGCAAGGCTTCCACCGGAGTTTCAAACAGGTTTACCAGAGAGGTCAGTCCTGCGAAGGTTACGGCCACGAAGAAAACGATGATCACAATCCGGCCGCCCGGCATCTGTGCGAATACGTTCGGCAGGAAAATAAACATCAGCCCCGGGCCGCCACCGGTCAGTTCCTGTCCGGCGGTTGCCATGGCCGGAATGATGGTAAATGCGGCAACCAGCGCAGCCATGGTATCCCAGAAGGCTACCGTTCTGGCGCTGGACGGGATATCCACATCCTTCTTCAGATAAGAGCCATATACCAGGGTGCCGGAGCCTGCCAGAGACAGGGAGAAAAAGGCCTGTCCCAGCGCATAAACCCAGGTCTTCGGATTGGATAGCTGGCTCCAGTCCGGATGCAGCAGGAATTCATAGGCTTTCTCTGCACCTGGAAGCTGTCCGATATAGATAGCCATCCCTACGAACATGATGAAAAACAGAGGCATCATTACTTTATTTACCCGTTCAATACCCGATGAGATGCCGTAGATCATAATCAGGAAGGTCAGC
>JAQXSU010000272.1 GCA_029219125.1 Bacillota bacterium | reverse complement strand
TTGTAAATGAAACGCCGCGAAAAACTGCATGCATATGAAACGCTGCGAAAAACTGCATGCATTCCTGATGGCGCAGCACTTTCTGAGACAGTTAGGCAGGTCTAACCCCCTAAAATTGATATGAAAAAAGCTAAAAGAAGGGGGAACCCCCTTTGCAAATCAGCAGAATTATATACAAAAATACAATAAAATGGCATATATGGATAAAAATCCGATAGAATCGGCGAAAAATCTACCCTTTCGGGCGGAGCACCCCCCTTCTTTTGCTGATTTTTGAAGCAAAAGAAGGGGGTTCACACTGACGGGGGTGCAGTTCCGCCCTGCTTCACACCGCAGGGGTGTCTGTTCCCGCACTCCCTGAGCGTTTTGAGTATAAAGAGGAAGTGCCGCCCGATTTCCGGGTGCACAGTTCACGCGTCGGCTCACTCTGCTGCCGGCACCGCCGTCCGATTTCCGCCCGCACTGAATTTCTCTCCGAAAAGCGGAAAAACAAGCCCCAGACCCCTTGAAAGAGCAGGCGAAAAATTGTATAATAGATAAAATATTTTGTTTAGATAATTCTTTAAGATACAGTGGAAAAGGAGACAGAAGAAATGGCATATTTTTTTGAAGAACCTTCGAGAACGTTTAATGAGTACCTGCTGGTGCCTGGTTACTCCAGCAAGGAATGCCGCGTGGAAAACGTTTCTCTGAAGACGCCGGTGACAAAATTCAAGAAGGGTGAAGAACCTGAGATCACGATGAATATTCCATTGGTTTCTGCCATCATGCAGGCCGTTTCAGATGACAAGCTGGCGGTTGCTCTGGCGAAGGAAGGTGGAATTTCTTTTATTTTTGGATCGCAGACCATCGAGAATCAGGCAGCCATGATCCGCAGAGTGAAGGCCCACAAGGCAGGTTTTGTGACCAGCGATTCCAACCTGCGGCCGGATCAGACCCTGGCAGACGTGCTGGAACTGAAGGCACGCAAGGGTCACGGAACCATCGCCATCACCGATGACGGTACGGCAGAAGGAAAGATCCTGGGTCTGGTGACCAGCCGGGATTACCGTGTCAGCAGAATGGATCCGTCCACTCCAATCAGCACTTTCATGACACCGTTTGAAAAGCTGATCTACGGCAAGTCCGGCATTACCCTGAGCGAAGCCAACGACATCCTCTGGGACAACAAGCTGAACGCACTGCCGATCATTGACGACAATCAGAGACTGACTCACTTCGTATTCCGTAAGGACTACGATACCCATAAATCCAACCCGAACGAGCTGCTGGACAGCCATAAGCGCTACATCGTAGGCGCCGGTGTCAACACCCGTGACTACGAAGAAAGAATCCCTGCACTGGTAGAAGCCGGCGTGGACATTCTTTGCATAGACTCCTCCGAGGGCTACAGCGAATGGCAGGCAGACACCATCAAGTTCGTCCGCGACAAATACGGCGATTCCGTGAAGATCGGTGCCGGAAACGTGGTAGACGGCGAAGGCTTCCGCTACCTGGCAGATGCCGGCGCAGACTTCGTGAAGATCGGTATCGGCGGCGGCTCCATCTGTATCACCCGTGAACAGAAGGGTATCGGACGGGGACAGGCCACCGCGACCATCGAAGTGGCGAGAGAAAGAGACAAGTATTTCGAAGAAACCGGTATTTACGTGCCGATCTGCTCCGACGGCGGTATCGTATATGACCACCACATGACCCTGGCCCTGGCCATGGGTGCGGACTTCATCATGCTGGGCAGATACTTTGCACGGTTCGATGAATCCCCGACCAACAAGCTGAATATCAACGGCAGCTATGTGAAAGAATACTGGGGTGAAGGCTCCAACCGCGCCCGCAACTGGCAGCGGTATGACCTGGGCGGCGATCCTCGCATGAAGTTCGAAGAAGGCGTGGACTCCTACGTGCCGTACGCAGGTTCCCTCCACGATAACGTGAACCTGTCCCTGACCAAGGTGAAATCCACCATGTGCAACTGCGGTGCCCTGTCCATCAAGGAACTGCAGCAGAAGGCCAAACTGACCCTGGTTTCCGCAACCTCCATCGTGGAAGGCGGCGCACACGACGTGATCCTGAAGGATACGTCCAATAATGTAATCAAATAACGTGACTCAAACGTGACTCAATAATGAAACATCTTAGATAAAACATGCCGGATGCCCGCGGAACGGAAGACTGTGGGCGTCTGGCGGTTTTTGACCCCATGACAGCATCAAGGAGAATTGACAATGAGAGAGAATATTATCGTCCTGGACTTCGGCGGCCAGTATAATCAGCTGATTGCACGCCGGGTCCGTGAGTGCAATGTGTACTGCGAGGTGCATCCATACACCCTTCCGGTGGAAAAGATCCGGGAGATGGCACCGTCCGGCATCATCTTTACCGGCGGACCAAACAGCGTGTACGGCGATGATTCCCCGCAGGCCGACTCTGAAATTTTCAAGCTGGGCATCCCCGTGCTGGGAATCTGCTACGGCGCACAGCTGCTGGCCCATCAGATGGGCGGCGTGGTGGCCACTGCACCGGTCAGCGAATACGGCCGGACGGAAGTGACCATTGATGACCGCAGCGGACTGCTGGCCGGTCTGGGCCTGGGCGGCCCGGAAAC
>JAQXSU010000271.1 GCA_029219125.1 Bacillota bacterium | reverse complement strand
CGCAGCTATGAGAATCTGAAGGAAGCGGAAGCCTTGGGCGCTGCCGGAATTTTCGAACAGTTTAATCCGAAGGAATATGAATAGAAAGAACGCCCCTGCACACGGAAAGCAGGGGCGTTCTTTTCAAATTCTATTTCTGTTCCTTCAGCAGATCACGAATCTCAGTGAGAAGCTGTACATCGGCCGGTGGGGCAGGCGGTTCCTCCGGAGCAGGTGCAGGTTCCTCTTCCTTCTTCTTGAAGGTATTGAAGGTCTTGATGATGGAGAACAGTACCAGTGCAGTCAGCAGGAAAGTGATGATTGCCTGGATGAAGTTTCCGACCATCAACTGTGCGTCACCTACTGTGATAACAATGCCGGTGAAGTTGATGCCGCCGATGATGATGCCCAGCAGCGGGGTGATCACATCGTTGACCAGGGAGGATACGATGGCGGTGAATGCGCCGCCGATGATAATGCCGACTGCCATGCTCATGACATCGCCTTTTGCAATAAACTGCTTAAATTCAGACATAAATTTTTTCATAAGTTGGTCATCCTTTCTGTTGAATTATTAGATGAAATGTGCCAGTTCTTTTTCGATCCGTTTCCACGGAAATCCTACCACATTATCATAATCGCCTTCAATATGATCCACATACCGGGAAAACCAGCCCTGGATCGCATAACCTCCAGCCTTGTCATATGCTTCCTCGGTGTCCAGATAGGCCAGCAGTTCTTCGTCACTGTAATCTTTGAAGAAGACTTTGGTGATTTCATAAAATACCTTGGTATTTTGTGCACCGGCTTCTACCAGTGCCACACCGGTAACCACATCATGGACATCGCCGCGGAGGGCAGAAAGCATACGGAAGCCGTCCTCCTTATCTGCAGGTTTGCCCATGATCTCGCCCTGGTAGCAGACCACTGTGTCAGCAGCAATGATGACTGGCGGACGGTCCGGGACTGCCTGACCGTTTGCGCCCGGGAAATCCGAAGCATCCGGGGCAGCAACTGCATCATCACATGACCGGTTTTCACCCAGCCAGCGGGCTTCCACGTACCTGGCTTTTTTCAGAGCAAGGTAGGTGACGGTATCCGTCATGCTGTGATGCAGCGGGACGTTTTCTTCAATCTGTGCCGGAATCACCAGCGGCTCATAGCCATGGGCCTGCATCATTTCGATGCGGCGGGGTGAACCGGAAGCCAGAATCAGAGACCGCCCTGCTGCCGCCGTGTTTGCGGTCATTCCTGCAGTCATGCTTTTTTCTCCGGCTTCACCAGGCGAATGCCCAGATCCGTGAAGGTACGGCAGCCTTCGTCAAAGATCGGCTCATCTACATATTCTGCTTCGCCGTCCTGGCTGTCTACGGTGTCGTAGCGCAGGAAGTTTCTAGGCGGAACGAATTCGCACTGCATATCGCAGTTAAACGGTACACGGAACGGATCCAGATTGCCGAAATAGTAGTTCCAGCGCGGAATATCATTCTTCAGCTTGGCGCTCATGCCATAGGAAGGATCCACGAAGACCCACCCGATGGAAGGCAGATAGCACTGCGCCCAGTCATGCTCACCGATGGCACCCGGTTCTGCGGCCAGTCCGGACTGCCAGCGTGCCGGAACCCCTGCGATCCGGCAAAGGGTGATGAACAGGATGGCCTGCATGCCGCAGTCGCCTTTGCGGGTCAGTGCCATCTGCTCAGCGATGCTGTCGATGGAAGCATAATCCCGGACGAAGGAGTACTTCAGATTGCAGGTAATGTAGTTGTACATGGCGCGTGCAATGCGGATTGGATTGGTTTCATCTCCCTTCAGCTCTGCAGCCAGCGCGCGGAGATACGGCGTGAAGAGGATATGCGGCGCCTTTTCTTCCAGGTATGGAAGCACATCTTCCGGATATCCGTTATCCTCCAGTTCACGAGCGATGGCAGCTTCATCCGCCTGGGTCAGATCATGCACCCGCAGAATATTTTCAAACTGGTATTCTGCGGAGAATACCTGACCCGCTTCCGCCGGTACCTCAAAATATACAGTCGGCATTTCATCGCTGACCTCCGGCATTCTGGCCGGCTCCGGTGAAATGCTCAAAATCTTCAGATCGTGGATCTGCTGACGTTCTACCGGAAGCGGCAGGTGCACCCGCAGGGTCTTTCCCGGTTTGACAGCCTCCGGCTCCAGGTAAAATTCGTGGCGCATGTGGATATGGGCATGCACTTCGTCACCGTCTTTCAGGCTGCTGAGTGCATTGTCAAAATCCGTGCACTCGTCGGCGTCGCAGGTATGGCGTGCCTGATCCCGCTCCCACATTTCCGGATACTGGTTGAACAGATTGCGGACCGCACTGCGCAGAAACATTTCTTTTCCGCGGATAAATGTCCACTGCAGCTTGTCCTCGATGATGAGACGTTCCAGCTCTTCTGCCTTGAAATCAGGCACTCTTTCCTGGATCTGTGCCAGAACCTGATCCTTGGTCAGTACATAGCGGGCTTCCAGGTGCTTCAGATTTTTCAGTTCCAGAATCAGGCGGGCCCGGTAAGCCTCCGGCAGATTCGGCAGAGACAGCCGGTTCTCAATCATGGCACGGGTTCTGTCGAAATCCCCGGACCATTTCATTTTCAGAATGTCTTCCGGCAGAGGAACTGCCTGGTATTGCAAATCACTGTAATTGATGTTGTACTTTTTTTCCATTTTCCACTCTCCTACATACATTTTAAAAATTGCATTGCATGAATCACTACTTCTATCATATACGAAAAAGAATGGAAAATCAAGAAAAATCAGGGCTTTGGAAGGCGAGACAAGTGCATATTTTTTGTATATACGGACATGCTATTTGAAAGATTATGAAGCATGCAAGGAGGCGGATGCCATGGCGGACAGCAAAGAAAAACAGGAAAAAAAGCAAAAGAAGGAGATATCAAAGGCATATGAAAAATATGCCAGCCAGTTTACCCCGAAGCCGGACTATTTCGGGAACGGCCTGAAGGCCTTTCTCATCGGTGGTCTCATCTGCACCGCGGCATTCTGGTTCCAGAACCGGCTGACTGCCGGCGGACTCAGTGAGAAAGACGCAGGTACTTTCGTCACCATCAGTCTGGTGGCGCTGGCCCAGCTTCTGACCGGCCTGGGACTCTTCGATTCCATTGCAAAATTTGCAGGTGCCGGCGTTATCGTGCCCATTACAGGATTCGCCAATTCCATGGTGGCCCCGGCCATCGAGTATAAAAAAGAGGGACCGGTGCTGGGCGTGGGCGCCAAGCTGTTCAGTGTAGCCGGACCGGTACTGGTCTGCGGTATTTCATCGACGGTAGTGGTGGGACTGATTTACTGGTTCCTGGGGAAATAGAGGAGAGGAGAACGAAAACGATGCAAAGCAAAAAAATCGGGAAGCAATCCATGATGTTCCCCTCCGGGGCATATCTCCGGGGGAGAGGAACGGTGGTCGGAAAGAAAGAAGGGGAAGGTCCTCTGGCAGACTGTTTTGATCTGATCCTTCAGGACGATATGTATGGGGAAAAATCCTGGGAAAAGGCAGAGAGCAAAATGCTGAAGGAAGCCATGATGCGTGCGGTCCAGCGGGCCGGACTGTCGAAGGAGGACATCGACGTGATGCTCAGCGGCGATCTTTTAAATCAGCTGATGAGCTCCTCCTTTATGGC
>JAQXSU010000270.1 GCA_029219125.1 Bacillota bacterium | reverse complement strand
ATGAGGACGATCCGGTGCTCCGGCGTCAGCATCACGTGCTCCGGCTTCACATCGCGATGGACGAAACCGGCTTCGTGGAGCACGTTCAGCGCCCGGCATACATTACGGACTACAGCCGCCGCCTGGTTTTCATCCAGTCTGGCTCCGCCGTCCAGCATGTCCTGCAGGCAGATACCGTCGATGTACTCTTCCTCCACCAGGAAAAAGCCTTTTTCCTCTCCGCAGCGGTAAATCCGGGGCAGATTTTCGCAGGAATGGCCCTCCAGCATCCGGTAGGCCGGGATCTCTTGAGCATAGATTCGCAGAACGAAAAGACTGCCGTCCCCCCGCTCCATGGCGAGAACCGCACTGTCTTTTTTTATTCGCAGCTTTTTCAGAAGACGCCCGTCATGGCTCTCCAGTACTGACATGATATCCATTCTCTTTTCATACTCCATTTAGCACTGTGCATAACACTTTTTTACACCAACATGCTATACTAATGCACAGTATATTTAAATTGTACCACAAAGGAGCCCAACATGCCAAAGAAAAGCACCACAAATCTGGAAAATGAACTAAAAAACTGTGATTCACTGGACAGCTTTCTAAAGGAAAACAGCAGTGAACTTTCCATAGATCCTCTTACATCCCATCTGCAGTCTCTCATCGCCTCCCGCGGCATGACGAAAACGGACGTGGTGAAAGCCTGCAACCTGAACGAGGTATATGCATATCAGATTCTTTCCGGCGCGCGCAGACCGTCCCGGGATAAGCTGCTGTGCCTTTGTTTCGCCATGAAGGCCACCATGGAGGAAACCCAGTTTCTACTGCGGGAGGGCCGTTTCCCGCCGCTTTACGTACGAGATCAGAGGGACAGCATCATCCTGTATGCCCTGGCCCACGGCTATACGATCCTTCAGCTCAACAGCAATCTGTATGATCACGGCCAGCCGCTGCTGGAGTAGTGTGGGGGCATGCCCTGCACAGCCGGTTCTCCTCAGCAGGGCGCATCAGCAAGGCAAATCAGCAAGGCAAATCAGCAAGGATCGGAACGACATAAAACAGGGTATCGTCTTCACAGCTGTTTTCGGTTGTGAATGCGATACCCTTTTTTTATGAAACACACTTTGCGGTTTGGACGATTCTATGATGAATTATTGGACCATAGCGCAACTCGATAGCATCATGTTCCACCACTTGTCTCGAAAAACAGATTAATAAATTAACGTCTTTACTTTAGACCATGCGCTATATTTCTTCGTTCCATTGATTGTTTTATATGTACGAACGTAAATGGTAAACCACATACGTGGTCTAAAAAAAGTGCCGCCTTTGCAGGCGGCAAGTATTAACTATTCAAATGTTTTCAACCTGCAATATTCCGGTATCTTTTCAGACCATGGCAGCAAGTCGTCTATGTAATCAGCCGGCTTGTCATCCAGATGCGCCAGCATCTGTTCGAGAAGATACTTGAAATATTCGTATGGCTTCAGTCCGTTGGCTTTGGATGTTTCTGCTATGCTGTAGAGAATGGCGCTTGCTCTGGCTCCGCGCCGGGACCCTATGATATGCCAGCTATGCTTGCCCACACAGAATTTCCGGATGCTCCGTTCTGCGTCGTTGTTGTCCAGTGGAATGATTGGATCATCCAGAAATGCTCGCAGGTATGGTTCCTGATTTAATGCGTAGTTGATTGCACTATAAAGCGAACCGCTTTTGTCCAGCAGTGTAAGATCAATCGATTTCAGCCAGCTGAAAAATTCATCAACCAGCGGTTTTACGGACCTCTGCCTGTTATCCAAACGTTCCTCAGGGGTAGACGCTTTGCACATGTTATCAACATGATAGATTGCTGCAATCCGCTTATGTGCTTCCGCTGAAATTGCGCCTTTCGGATTTTTTGTTTTCAGTGCCTTCAGCACATCGTCAAACCTTCGTTTGCAATGCGCCCAGCAACCGGCAACCCGAAGTTCATCCGGTCGTTCACCGGCAAGCTTGTGATATACCTGATATCCATCGGTAACGAGAACTCCTTTGTAGTTTTTCAGGAATTCTCTTGGTATATCGCTGCTTCTCCCATCCTGGTATTCGTAGAGGAAGATCGGGTGGCTGCCGTAGGCCTCCGTGGTATGGTATACCCACATGTACGCCTTGCTGTTTGGAGCTCTGTCCGGAGCAATCAGCTTGAATGGTGTCTCATCGCAATGAATCAGCCTGCTTTCCAGCATCTTCTGATGCATTCTGCGGTAAACAAGCTGCAGATACCGGTCTGAAATGCGGATCATCCAGTTTGCAAGTGTCTGACGGGAAATATTCATGTCCACTCTCTCGAAATCTTCTGCCTGACGGGACAGTGGAAGTGCATTCACATATTTGCAGCAAAAGATTCCTGCTGCAAGACTTGGTGTCAGGATGCTGTTTGGCAGAAGCTTTTCCGGTGCATCTGCAACCCGAATGCCTTCGCCATGTTTCCCTGCATATTTGAATACATGATGCTCATGCTCCACAAACTTCGCAGGAACAAACTCCACTGTGTAGTAGGTATTATGCGGAAGAACATCATATCCACGAGGAAAATACTCGTTCAGCATTTCTTCCGGAATGGTATGTTCATCAATGACCGTTTCCAGATACTGCAGATCCGACTGACGTTTTCCTTTTCGCTTCGTCCGTTTGCGTACGGACTGAGAAGGATCCGGTTCGATCTCCTCCGCATTGGCTGAATCCAGAATATGTTCTGCTTCATTCAGTGCATGCTTCTCATAGAAGTCAAAGGTAAGCTGCAGGTCATCGATCTCCGATGCCTTTTCGGTTTTCCTGCCGAAATATCGCTGCGTAAGAATGTTGATTTTCTCTTCCAGAGAAGTCACCTGACGGAGCAGCTGATTGTTCTGCTCTGCCACCTGCTTCATGGTATCAGAAAGCTGCAGATACATGGTAACCAGCACATCCTTCGGGATTTGATTCAGTTGTTCTTCTGTCAGTTTTGATGTCTTTTCCATAGCATCATTATACCATATTTCGGAGAACAAAAAAAGAGGAAAATGACTGAAATATCAACGTTTGGATAACTTCTTTTTCAGTTGTCAAGGTGCAGGTTTTATCAAAAATCAGAGTAGCTGTCTGACTTTCGTCTGTTTGATGACAGACTTCTGTTCGATGGCCAGACCATCCATCAGCCATCTGTACTGCTGCATGGTGATGGCCTTCACTTCAGCTTCATTCCGAGGCCAGCGGAATTTTCCGTCAGAAAGCCTTTTGTAGAGAAGTAGGAAACCATCGCCCTCATAGAGCAGAGCTTTTATCCGGTCCGGCCTTCTTCCGCAGAAAAGAAAGATGCTGCCCTCATCGGTGGGATCCAGCTGGAATTCGTGTTTCACAATTGCAGCAAGACCATCAATGCCGCGGCGTAAGTCCGTATAGCCACAGGCAATGTAGATATGCCTAAAACCGGTTAAATCATTCAGCATTTCTAATCGCCTCGATCACCCTATGCAGAAGTTGGCTGGAAGCTGCTTCGTTAACATGGATGACTGCATCGCCAAGGCAGATGGAAAGCGGTGAGCATCCGGATTCCATCTGCTCTGGCATCATCTTCTGGAAAGATGGATTCACTTCCGCAAAGAGACTACCGGAGTTTTCAATGGCTGCCGCCTTTACCTTACGCAGCCAGTAGTAATATGCATTGCGGGAAATATTATGTTCGCTGCAGTAATCGTCTACTTTCAGACCACTGGCCTGACGATCCTGGATAATGGCGGTCCACTGCTGCAGTCTGACATTTTGTGTTACAGTTTGAATATCGTTCATCGAAAGCCTCCTGAGTTTAAAAAGTGTGAAAAGTTGAGAAAGTTTTTCAACTGCACACAATTATCTCAAAAAAGCGAGGCCTTGAGAAGGACGTCGGTGGTTTACCATTTACGCCGGATCAGTTTTTCATGCACCCGATAGGTACAACATAGACGCCATCTTTCCTGCGGTATGCATAATCTCCAATACCTGTCAAAACCATAAGGAACGCCGGTGCCTTCATTTTATCCGTATCTATTTTGGATTCCATTGCTTTAAGACTTTTTGCACCTTCTTCTATACGCTTATCTCCACCGAGCTTTATTTCAATCAGACCGTACTGACCATTTCTCAAGTGGATAACAGCATCACATTCCTGACCATCCTTATCTCTGTAATGATAAACCTGCCCGTCCAGAGCGTCAGCAAATACACGTAAATCTCTGACGCAGAGAGTTTCAAACAGAAATCCGAAAGTCTGCAGATCATTTATCAGATCATTAGGACCGATACCAAGCGCAGCCACTGCAATGGAAGGATCCACATAGTAGCGTGTGTCAGATGAGCGGATCGCAGTCTTTGATCGCAGATTTGGATTCCATGCCGGCATATCCTCTATTACAAAAATCTTACGAAGGGCATTGAGGTAAGAAGCCACCGTATTCTCACTAATCGATGCCTCATCATTTGCAGAAACATCCTGTGCAAGCACTGTATTTGGCAACTGGCTTCCCTGACTTCGAGC
>JAQXSU010000269.1 GCA_029219125.1 Bacillota bacterium | reverse complement strand
AGGCATTGAAATTACATAGACCTCTCCGCTTTCTTTGGTACAATTCGTAAGAATCACAGCATGAGCAGTCAGTTTATCAGCTGGCTGTTTTTTTCTGCTCATGCTGTGATACTTCCCTAAAGAATTATATCACAAAATGATTGGAAATTCAACGAAGTTCAACAAGATCAGCAACAGAAAACGCCGGAAACCGCCAATTCATCTCACTACCTATAGAGGATGGGAGTATTCTTGGCTCCGGCGTTGGATAAAAAAGGGCCAGCTTGATCCAGTTTAAAACGAATTCCACCCATTCGGGTCTCATCATAAACGCCCAACAGATAGTCACTGTCATGGAGTTTTGATGGCTTTCTCCCTTCTTTGTCTGCCAGAATTCTTTCACGTTTATTCATGAGTACTCGCCCCCACCGATCCGGTGGTGCATCCGCAAATACGCCAAAAATATTTTTCCCAGAAGGATACTGCCTTCCGGAATAAGGCAAAAGCTCGGGATCCATAGTCAGCATTAATCCTGTCTTTTTCAACCATTGGTTATCATACTCAAACGAATACGATTCTCCGCCTTTAATCACGCTGACATACAGTGTTCCCATAAAAAGTGGTTCATTCGAGCTGAAATCATCATATACATAGATGGTTTTCTGAATTCCCGCCATTATTCGCTCCTCCTTGGTGCACGCTTTTTGGTAATCAAATTAAGGTCTTGTAGTTGTCGACCCATTTCGTCATCCTTTGCGACGAATAAAAGATCCTTATCAAGATTATTTAAAGCATGCAGTACTGCAGCGTAGATACCTATAGCGACCGATGGCTCACCTTTTTCCACTTTCCACAAAGAAGCACGACTGATTCCCGCACGTTCTGCGACCAATTCGGCTGACAAGCTTCTTCTGAGTCTGGCAAGCTTAATCTGCTCACCCATAGTTGCTAATATCTCTTCTGTTCCCGGTAATATATTATACGAAGCTTTCTTCATTTCGATTCACCATCCTTTTAACGTTTATTATTATATACAATTATGGCATTAATGTCAATATTAGAAAATGTTCATGTCCCATCAATCGTGTGATGCTTCTTTCTGATTAATCCGCAGTTCTTTACGAAAAAACCCCGAACGTCTCCGTTCGAGGTTACTCTTCGAGTTTCAAAGGGGCATTTTCATCTCAAACGCCATCGCCCTCTATTGAATTTCAGTAAACTACCCATACATATCGGACAAAAAAATTCAAAAAAGGTCGGGTTCTTCCTCACCATGGCAATCCATTATTTTACTCTGCATCTATTTAATTTCATATTACAGGCACTTTTGCCTCGTTTTAGAGCGAAAATCGAGGAAAATCGAGCGATGGCTAAGTAGGGACACAACCTTTTTTGCGGTTTTTGATGTCATATGTATGTGTTAGGCAAAGCAAACCGACTTGATTGACGTCCCGGGTCGAATCATATTCTTCAATTATAATCTTGTTCCTGCCAGCAGTTTTCCAAACCCGGCGAAAAGTTTTCTTTTTGAAAACGATTTGGGCATTTGGGAAAACCGGGGAGAGTCGGGGTGCGTCAGGGCATCCAAGGCTCGCCGAAGCACCCTGTGCTCGTCAGGGCACCCAAGGCCCACCGAAGCGCTTCGGGAGCGGCGGCTCCATCAGGCTTTCTTTTCCGCTTTCTTTTCTTTTTTCGCAGGCAGCGGCTGGCTGATGATTTCTTCAGCACGTTCAATGGCGGCGTCGATGTTCCGGCAGATGTTTTTCAAACCAACCTTTTTCACGAACCCCGCCTTTTCCATGACATGGAGCGGCTGCTCGTTGACATGGGACAGAATCAGGGTGATATTCTTTTTGCGGCAGCGCTTCAAGAGGTCCGTCAGCGCATTCATGGAAGTGGTGTCCAGCGCCGGCACGCTGCGCATACGCAGAATCAGGCAGCGGGTGCCAGGATGAGCCACGATATCACGCACCTGATCTGCTGCGCCAAAGAACAGCGGTCCGGTAATCTCGAATACGGTAATCGTCTTCGGAATCCGGCGGAGGTGTGCTTGCTCGGCAGCCTCCTGCACATGGGCAATTTCGCGATCCAGAAGTTCTGTCTGTGGATCAGTCTGTTTACCGGAAGCAGCGCCTGCACCGACAGCCACAGCAGCAGATGCAGCAGCATCGGCAGCGCCGGCCGGATCCACAGGGGAATCTGCGATGTCCTCCACATCTTCTGCATATTTCCACTTAATCACGTCGGTCTCTTCGCTCATCCGTTTCATGAACAGCACACAGGCCATGATCATGCCCACCTCGATGGCAACCACCAGGTCGAAGATTACCGTCAGGACGAAGGTCAGCACCAGAACGATGATGTCGCTTTTCGGAGAGGTACGCAGGATGCGCAGGAAGGTTCTCCACTGGCACATGTTGTACGCCACCATGATCAGAATGGCTGCAATGGTCGGCATTGGAATCAGGGCTGCATACGGCATGAGAACCACCAGAACCAGCAGCAGCACCAGCGCATGAATCATACCGGCAATCGGTGTTCTGCCTCCGTTTTTCACATTGGCCGCAGTTCTGGCAATGGCACCGGTGGCTGGAATTCCACCAAACAGCGCAGAGGCTACATTGCCGATGCCCTGGGCGGTCAGCTCGGTATTGGAGCGGTGGCGTCCGTTGATCATGCCGTCTGCCACCACGCAGGACAGCAGGGACTCGATGGCCGCCAGAATGGCGATGGTGAACGCATCGGGCAGTGCTGTTTTTACCAGATTATATGTAATATGCGGCATATGGAACGTCGGCAGTGCATTGCTGATAGTATACAGGTCACCGATAGTATTTACCTCCAGCGGCAGCAGCTTCGTCATGGCGATGCCTGCCAGCACGGCCACCAGCGATGCCGGAACCCGGTCCCAGAACTTGGGGATCAGATACAGAATGGCCAGACAGACTACGCCGACAATCAGTGCATCCAGGTTCCAGGTAGAAATACCTGCTGCAAATGCCTGCACCTTTTCCATGGTTTCCACTGTAGGCATGCCTTCCGGGTATGTCACACCGAAAAAGTCTTTCAGCTGTCCCAGCACGATGGTCACTGCAATACCGGAAGTAAAACCAGTGGTAATGGTAAATGGTATAAATTTAATCAGATTTCCCAGACGGAATATTCCCATAAGAATCAGGATGATACCTGCCAGAATGGTGGCTGTGGCCAGGCCGTCCATTCCGTTTCTGGCAACGATTCCTGCCACAATGGTAGCGAAGGCTGCCGTCGGTCCGGATACCTGCACGGCGCTGCCCCCCAGGGCGGAGATCAGGAATCCGGCGATGATGGCTGTGAAGATACCCTGCTCCGGGCCGACACCAGAGGCTAATGCCAGTGCGATGGACAGGGGGAGTGCAATAATTGCCACGATGACACCGGCAATCACATCCTTCATAAATTGTTCTTTCGAGTAGTTTTTCAGTGTTGTAAAGAGCATAGGCTGCATCTTTTCCATAGAGTGACGTTCCTTTCTTCTCTCTTATCTATAATTAGCAAAATTTTAGCACAACATTTTAATTATGCCAGATTTTACCCGGCTTGTCCAGAAAAACTTTACAGAATAAAGTGTTGACAGTGTACTATTCATCATGGTACACTTAATACGCAAAAGGGATTTCATCATACACGCATGATACACGCATGATACACGCATGAAACATGCAGCATACACTACGAAAGGGGGATTCAAATGTTCGAGCTTGACCTGAAAAGTCGGAAATCCATCTACGAACAGGTCATGGACAATCTGAAAGAACAGATTATGACAGGAACGCTGCAGGCCGGTGACAAACTTCCGTCCGTACGGGAGCTGTCCAAGGCCATCACCGTCAATCCCAACACGATTCAGAAAGCGTACCGGGAGCTGGAGCGCCAGGGCTATATCTATACCACGTCAGGGGTGGGGACCTTCGTGGCAGACCGCAGCCAGGTGCATACCGACCAGCGTGCGCTGGAAAGCGCAAAAAAGAATTTTGATGAGGCATTCCGTCAGCTGCTCTATCTGGGCCTGACCTGGCAGGAAGCCAGGGAGACCGCCATGACCATTATGGAAGAAAGGAGACCCGACTATGATTAAAATAGAAAATGTCAC
>JAQXSU010000268.1 GCA_029219125.1 Bacillota bacterium | reverse complement strand
GGTTTTCTTCATCGTCAAACCACGATACGAATGCATCGGCCATGACTTCCCCCACGCCGTCGATGGTCATCAGTTCTTCCTTCGTCAGGGACTCCACGGCAGTCCACTGGTTCCGGCAGTGTCCGGCGATGAGCCGGGCGTTGGCCGTGCCGATGTTCGGAATACCCAGGCTGTAAAGGAACCGGTCGGTGGACGTGTTTCGCGCTTTTTCGACGGCAGCAATCAGATTGGCGAAGGACTTCTCGCCGAAGCCTTCCATTTCAATGATCTGCTGCCGGTACTGCTGCAGATGGAACAGGTCTGCCAGCTCATGAATCATGCCCTGATCCACCAGTTTTTCCAATGTCATTTCCGACAGGCCGCCGATATCCATGGCATCTCTGGACACAAACAGGGTCAGCCGTTTGATCTGCTTGGCCAGGCAGTCCGGGTTCGGGCAAAACAGGGTCTCCACGCCGTTTTCATTATGGATCACCGTGTCGCCGCCGCAGACCGGACAAATCTCCGGCACGTGAATCCTGCCGCTGCGGGTCAGGTTTTCGGAAATCTGCGGAATGATCATATTTGCCTTATACACCAGGATCCGGTCTCCGATTCCCAGTCCCAGTTCTTTCATAACACTGAGATTGTGCACGGACGCCCGGCTTACCGTGGTTCCCTCCAGTTCCACCGGCTCGAACACCGCCACCGGATTGATGAGGCCGGTGCGGGATGCACTCCACTCGATCTCCTGCAGGGTGGTTTCCCGGATTTCATCCTGCCACTTGAAGGCGATGGAATCCCGTGGGAACTTGGCCGTCTGCCCCAAGGACCGGCCATAAGCGATATCGTCAAATGACAATACGAGACCGTCCGACGGCAGAATATTGTTCTCGATCCGGTCGGAGAACCACTGGATGGACTCCTTCAAATCAGAACCCGTCACCAGCCGGTGTTCCACCACTGCGAATCCCTGGGATGAAAGCCACGAAAGCTGCTCCGTCCGGCGGGCAAACTCCAGCCCGTCTGCGCTGACCAGGGCGAAGGCATAAAACCGCACATGGCGCTCCGCCGTAATCTGATTGGACAGCTGACGCACAGAGCCTGCACAGAGATTCCGCGGGTTCTTGTATTTGGCCCCTTCATCGTTAATTGACTCGTTGATCTTTTCGAAATCCGGATAGGTGATGACCGCCTCACCCCGCAGCACCAGACGGCCCTTAAATTCGATGGATACCGGCACATTGGTAAACATCCGGGCGTTGTTTGTGACCACTTCGCCCACCTCGCCGTTTCCGCGGGTCACTGCCTTCACCAGCTTTCCCTCTTCATAGGTCAGCACGATGGTCAGCCCGTCCAGCTTCCAGCTGAGCACCCCTTCCTGCTCCCCCAGCCAGGTCACCAGCTGATCTCTGTCCTTGGTCTTATCCAGAGACAGCATCTTCGATGGATGGGCCTCTTTTGGCAGATCCGAAAGAACTTCATAACCCACCTTCAGGGTCGGGCTCTGGGACAGGGTCACGCCGGTCTCCTTTTCCAGCGCTTCCAGCTCGTCATACAGCTGGTCATATTTATAGTTGGACATGATTTCCCGGCTTTCCTGGTAGTAAGCCTTCGATGCCTGATTCAGCAGAACGATCAGGTTCTGCATCTGCTCGATCTTCCAATCTTTTTCACTTTTTTCTCGGGTCTTTTCCATTTTCCCAACCTCACACTTTCTTTATCGGTGCGATCCCTTTCGCCAGTTTTTTCTGTCCTACGGTCTCAAAGATGACCGTAACTGTTTTCTCGTCAACATCTACGACCAGACCGAAGCCGAACTTTCCGTGACTCACCTGGTCTCCTACCGCAAAATCCACACCCCCGGTACCGGCTGCAGTCCGGGTGCTTGCCTGCCGCGCAGCTTTCAGCGGGTCGTAGGCGAAGGAGCTTCTGGCTGCAGGAGATCCTGCGGCGGCCGAAGAAGCTGCTGTGCCGCCGCTGCGGCCTCTGGCCGCAATTTCTGCCGGAGTCAGCGTCCTGCCGGCCTGCTGCACCTGCTGCATACGAGACGCAGGCTGGATGGATATATTTTGCGAAGTCAGTCCGGTCTGACCCGGCTGGCTGGTCTGGCTGCCGAACGGCCGATATGCCGGCTGCGCGAATCCGTCCG
>JAQXSU010000267.1 GCA_029219125.1 Bacillota bacterium | reverse complement strand
CTGCCTCTTGTTCAGCTCCTGCCGGTGCTTGCATGAGGCCGGGAGACGGAAGGAGGCATCCATGAGAAAAAGAAAGAAGAATGCTGTGCGTTTTTTCATGCCGCTGATGCTGCTGGCGGTGCTTCTGATTTCGGTCACGGTTCTGTCCGGTATTGAACGGGGACAAAGCGGCCTGGCACGGATTCAGCTGGAAGAAACGGTACGGAAGACCGCACTGACCTGTTATGCTACAGAGGGGATCTATCCCCCGGACCTGGAATATATGAAAAAACGGTATGGCCTGCACTTTGATGAAGAAATGTATCAGGTATATTACGACGTGTTTGGAGCGAACCTTATGCCGGATATTACAGTACTGGAAAAAGAAGCATGAACAGGAAGACGGTGAAGGGAATGGAACGCAACAAAAGAAACAACCAGGGGGAGAGTTATATGGCATCTGCGGGCGTCATGATGGCTTTTCTTATTTTTGCCTTCTGTGCAGTATCCATGCTTCTGTATTCCGCAGCATTCTGTCAGAACATCTCGCAGCGCGGTGACCAGGCCTGGGAGAGGAGAACCTGCGGACAGTATCTGGAATGGAAAGTGCAGCAGATGGATGAAGCCGGATGTATCACTGCTGAAACACTGGATGGAGGAGATGCACTGGTACTGACAGAATCCATAGAAGGGGTAAGCTATTCCACATGGATTTACTGCAGCGGCGGCTGGATGCGCGAATATTTCGCAGAATCGGCCAGCACGCCGGATCCGTGTGCCGGTACGGAAATTCTGGAGGCAGATCAGATGCAGATTGCACAGGACGGAGATCTCGTTTCCGTAAAAACGAAACTATCCGACGGAACGCAGATCTGTACAGAGATCTGTATTCGCAGCGGAGGGGAGGAAAGAAAATGAAAAACGGAACATCTTTGCTCCTGACAGAGCTTCTGGTGATGCTCCTGGTGTTTTCGGCGGCCGCTGCATGCTGTTTGCAGATTTTTTCATGGACTGACCGACAGATGACTGCTTTGGAACGAAAAGACGAAGCTGCAGCCCAGGCACAGAATTTTGCGGAGAAAATCAGAAGCATGAGAGGAAACTGGCCGGAAGACGATGAACAGAATGGAATACAGGAAGAAATATACATGGAAATGGAAAATGGAATGACATTGTCTGCTACGCGTCTGGACAGTGGAATCCCGGGGCTGGGTAAGGCAGAAATCCAGGTTCGTGAAGCAGATGGCAGCGTGCAGATTTCTCTTCCGGTCTGCTGGCAGGAGGCATTGCCATGAAGCGAGAAGATCAGAAAAGAAGAGGTTTTTCGGCGATCGGTGTGTGCTCACTGATTACGGTATTCATCGTCTTGTGCATGTGCGTCTTTGCAGTATTGTCGATTTCCTCCGTGCAGGCAGACTGCCGACTGGCAGAACAGTCTTATGATGCGATGCAGGCACGATATGCGGCAGAGTGCAGTGCGGAGGAAATCCTGAGCAGTCTGCGGCGAGGAATAATACCGCACGGAGTGGAGTGTATTTTCGAAAACAAAGGTACACCGGAAGAGAAAACGACATATATCTATTCCTGTCCGGTTTCCGATGCGCAGGAACTGGAAGTGAAAGTAAGCATAAATAAGGAAAAGAGCGAATACGAAATTCTCCGGTGGAAAATCGTATCGACGATCAGCTGGGAAAGTGAAGATACGCTGAATCTGTGGGATGGAGAAGCAGAATAGGAGGGAAAAAAACATGGGAGAACTGATGGAATACCTGAAAAGAGCAGTTCATGACGGTGCGTCGGATCTGTTTTTTGTAGCCGGCGGGCCTGTCAGCGAGAAAATTGAAGGGCAGATCTGCCCGCTGCGTGAAGAAAAGCTCCTGCCGCCGGAAAGCAGCGCATTGATTCATGAAATATTTCAGATGGCAGATCGCTCGCAGGACACCTACCTGCGGGACGGGGATGATGATTTTTCTTTTGCAGTGCCGGGACTTGCACGCTTCCGCGTGAATACCTATCGACAGAGAGGATCCATGGCCGCAGTGATCCGTATCGTTGCATTTGAAATTCCGGACTGGCAGGCGTATCATATTCCGGAAGAAGTCATGAAGCTGGCAGAATTGCGCAGCGGGCTGATTTTGTTTGCCGGAACGGCAGGCAGCGGAAAATCCACGACCCAGGCATGTCTGATCGATCGGATCAACAGAACCAGAAGCTGCCATATCGTTACGCTGGAGGATCCGATCGAATTCCTGCACAGAAACCAGAAGAGCATTGTCAGCCAGCGTGAAATCGCGGTGGACACAAAGGATTTTTTGTCAGGACTCCGTGCCTGTCTGCGGCAGGCACCCGATGTGATCCAACTGGGGGAAATGCGGGACATCGATACGATACAGACTGCCATGACAGCAGCGGAAACAGGACATCTGGTACTTGCCACCCTGCATACCCAGGGGGCCGTCCATTCCGTTAACCGGGTGGTTGACGTTTTTCCTGCCGGCCAGCAGGAGCAGATCCGAATGCAGCTTTCTACGGTGCTGAAAACTGTGGTTTCGCAGCAGCTTTTACCGGATCAGGAGGGCGGACTGGTGCCGGCCTTTGAGATCATGCACCTCAACGATGCGATTCGAACCCAGATCCGGGAGAGAAAGGTACATCAGATGACCATGGCTCTCGCTGCAGGGGCTTCCGAAGGAATGATCGCCATGGATCAGCCCATTCTGCAGCTGTACCAGGCAGGGACCATTGCTGCAGAGACAGCACTAAAATACGCAGAAAACCGGGAACAGATGGTGCGCAGGATGGGAGAATAGGAATACAGCAGCGGTCAGACCTGCTGCGTCATATCCTCTGTTTTCTCTGACTGCAGCGTGCCGAAACCGGAAGCCAGCGTAAGCACTTTCTCGGGATCATTCGTATGGATATGTACTTTGCACAGCGGTCCCCGTGACACCAGAAGGAAGAATTCGCCGAGAGGCTGCAGCACCTGGCGGAGCTGCGCTTCCTCTGCTTCTTCACGGAGGGAAAGCACGAATTCCGTACAGTAGCGCTGCGTCAGCGGCATGTCGGAGGAAACCGGTGCTTCCGGCAGGTTCAGTGACGGATAGGACAGCGGCGGATATTCCGGTGCGAAGGCTTCCAGAAGGCCGTCCAGAATCAGGCAGAAGCCCAGAGCGCCGGCATCTGCAGTCCGGCAGGCGCGCAGAACAGGATTCTGCAGCGGGGTCAGAAGCAGGGCTGCATGGGCTTCATCGGTGATCCGCTTCATGATCTGTCCGGCGTCATCGGTGATTTCGGTCATGGAGAGACCGGCTTCTGCGCTTTGGGAAGCAACAGAAAGTATCGTGCCTGCAACAGGATGTGCCACGCCGGACCAGGCCAGATCAGCACCTTGCTGAAATGCGCGGGCCAGCTGATGACCGTTCACCGCCGTTTCCTGCGGAAGCGCTGCGGTGAAGCCTTCAAAAAAAAGAGCAAGAATGGTTCCGGAATTTCCATGGGAATATTCCAGAAGGGAAAGACATGCCTCCTCCATGATCTGCGCCGGCGTTCCGGATGCAGGAAGCTGGTCGGCTGTTTTTTTTATGGTGAGTGCCATATTGATGCCGGTATCCCTGTCTGCAACAGGAAAGATATTCAGCTGATTCAGCGTTTCTTTTTGCTGCTGCAGATTTCTTGCCGACGCCAGAAAGCCGCTGCGAAACTGAAGACCGTCAAGGGTTTGTGACATAGTTTACCTCTTAAAAAAATATCATTTTCTGATTTTGTCAAAACATATAATGCTATTATATGCTTTTTTTTCATCGGAAACAAGGGTCGAAAAAGGAATATATTTGTTTCTAATTTTTTCCAAATACGGCATTCGGAGAAAATATACATTGATTTGTTTGAAAATTTATATTATTATGAATATGTACAGTTTTTTTATGGTGGTTCAGCATGACCGAAACCGGAAACGGTGCCGGCGGCAAGAGGCATGATTATGACACAGAAGAAGAACGTAAAACTGGTGACCCACACAGGATGTGACATGTCCCTGGCAGAAGCGGCAGAACGGGGGATCGAGATGATCCCGGACAAGGTAATCTTCGAGGAGCAGGAATACCGCAACATGGTCGATATCACCGCAGAAGCGTTTTACGAAAAGTTGCAGGCTGCGGATACGCTGCCTACCAGCTCTCAGCCCTCCATGGCAGATTATGTGAGGGCTTTTCGACGTGCAGCGGAGGAAGGAGAAGAAGTTCTCTGTCTGATGATCACATCACAGATGTCCGGATGCTTCGCTGCGGCCAGGGCTGCTGCAGACCTGGTGAAGCGGCAGGGGCTTACGGTTCCGGTGCATGTTTTTGATACACAGCAGTGCTCTCACGGTATGGCGGAAATGGTACGGGCTGCCCATGAAATGGCGGAAAACGGAATGAATGCTTCAGAAATCATGGACAAGCTGACGGACCTGCAGCATC
Source organism: Bacillota bacterium (assembly GCA_029219125.1). Classification (GTDB taxonomy): domain Bacteria; phylum Bacillota; class Clostridia; order Peptostreptococcales; family Anaerovoracaceae; genus RGIG7179. The sequence goes on along the minus strand of JAQXSU010000267.1, from coordinate 1,889 downwards.
GGATCGGGGTATATTTTGTGCTGGAATCACTGGAAAATGCCAGAAAAGGAGGTCGAGTCGGAGCTATCACCGCAAAAACGGTGAGCATGCTTGGAATCAGTCCTCTGCTGCGGTTTTCGGATGGATTGGTAAGAGAATTCGGAATTTCCCGAAATTATTCTGCCGGTATGAAGAAAGTAACAGAGCAGTTTATCCGAAAAGGAGACTATGGCAAACCGGTAACGGTCTTCCATGCTGCGGCGCCGCAGCGGGCGCAGGACCTGAAGAGTAAGATTCTGGAACGCGTGCCGCAGGCGGAAATACGAATCGAGCCCGTAGGACCGGTAATCGGTATCTATACAGGGACAGGCTGTGCCGGTATTTCCTTTACGGAGAAGGAAGATTTATGATCTGGACTGTGCCCGGAACTGCTGCGTTTGGGTTTCTGATTCTGTTTGAATACCGCAAATGCCGCAGTACGGAGAAGATAAAAATGCGAAATAACCCCTGGTTCCTGGTCGGTACTGTACTGCTTCTGACAGCCTTTGCCGGCATGGCCGTCACCCTGACGGCATCGCCCGGCCTGCAGCGGACGGGCGGCATCACTGTTTTAGGAACCGGTCTGATCCTATATATCCTGGTTCTGACAGGCGGCCCGAAAAAGGAAGGGTACGTGCGGGATGATGCATCCTCAGGTACAGTGAGCCGGAGGGGAATTTACGGAAAGATCCGACACCCGGGTGTCTGGTGTTTTCTGATCTGCAGTCTGGGATTCGGGACAATTTATCCGGATGGCATGGGAAGTGCATTGTGGCTTGCCCTGATGAACCTTCTCTACACCTGGATCCAGGACAGATGGTTTTTCCCGGTATATTTACAGGGATACGAGAAATATAAAGAAGAAGTGCCTTATCTGTTTCCGAAGAGGAAAAAAGACAGATAACTGTGGAAAGGAGGCGGCCGCAGTGCGTTTTAAAGAAAAACTGAATAAATGCCAGCCCGGAGAGATCTGGGATGAATACTGCGGATTTCTGGATCTGTCCATGGATGAATACATGCAGATACAGTATCGCCTTCTGAACGAGCAGATTGATCTGTATTCCAGGTGCGGTCTGGGACAGAAGATCATGGGTGGAACACGCCCTGCCACCGTGGAGGAATTCCGCAGGACGGTTCCGCTGACTACATATGAAGATTATGCAGAGGTACTGCTGAATCAGAAAAAAGACATGCTTCCTGCTGAGCCGGTGGTCTGGCTGGAAACCACCTGGGAGAGCGGAAGCCGGCCGAAGAAGCTGGCACCGTATACCCGGGAAATGCTGGACGTATATACCTCCAATATCCTTGCAGCCATGATTCTTTCCACCAGTGACGGGAAGGGGAAATTCCGGGTGCATGCGAGGGAAAAGGTACTTTACGGACTGGCGCCGCTGCCGTATGCCACCGGTCTCTTTCCGCTTCTGATTGCACCGGAAATGGAGATACGGTTTATGCCTTCCCTGGAGGAGGCAAAGGAGCTTTCCTTCAGCCAGCAGAATAAAAAGGGATTTTCCGATGCACTGAAATGCGGCATTGATCAGTTCTTTGGCATGAGCAGCGTCGTGTATACGATCACGCAGAATTTCCAACAGCTTGCTTCTGCAGGAACTTTCTCCCTGAAGAAGCTGGCAGGGATCCGGCCGCACATGCTGTATCGTATTCTGAAAGCGAAATACATGTGCAGCAGAGACGGTCGACCGATGCAGCCAAAGGATCTGTTCGATCTGGAGGGGTTTGTCTGTGTCGGAACGGATACTGCACTGTTCAAAGCCGAACTGGACGCCGCCTGGGGAAGGCGTCCACTGGAAATTCCCGGTGGAACTGAACCGTCCTGCCTCGGAACGGAAACCTGGAACAGAAACGGCCTGGTC
>JAQXSU010000266.1 GCA_029219125.1 Bacillota bacterium | reverse complement strand
TATGCACCGCTGCGTATGGAAGAAGAATCCGAAGGATTGATCCTGCGGGACACTTCTCCGGAAGGCCGCGTTCTGGCTCTGATTGAAAGAAAGGGAACCATAAGCCGAAGGGACGTAGAGGAACTCCTTGGGTGCTCCAGTTTTCCGGCAAGGAATATTCTGCGTTCGCTGATCGCAAAGAAGCTGATTACGCCTTTTGGAAATGCGCGCGCAACCAGATACAGAATCGCAGAAGAATCAGATATCTGACTATACGATCTTCGTGGTCCAGTCTTCCACGTTCCAGATATCCGTCACAAAATCCTCATAGAAGGACGGATCGTGGGAAACCAGCAGGATGGTGCCCGGGTATTCGGTCAGGGCGCGTTTCAGCTCCTCCTTGGCGTCCACGTCCAGGTGATTGGTCGGTTCGTCGAGAACCAGCCAGTTGTGCTCCCGGTTCATGACCATGGCCAGGCGAACCTTGGCGTTTTCACCGCCGGAAAGGACACGCATCTGACTGGTAATGTGGTCGTTGGTCAGTCCGCATTTGGAAAGACACAGACGGACTTCCCGGTTCTCCATGGACGGGAACTCTGCCCAGAAGGTATCCAGGGCGGTCTTGTCCGAATCGCGGCCGGCCTCCTGCTCGAAATAGCCCGGGAAAAGATAATCCCCCAGTTCCACAGAGCCGCCGAGAGGATGGATTTTGCCAAGAATAGTCTTTAAGAGGGTTGTCTTGCCCAGGCCGTTGGTACCGACGATGGCCAGCTTCTGACCTCGCTCCAGGGTGAAGGAAACCGGGCGGGTCAGGGGCTCGTCCTGGGAGTAGCCGATGACCAGGTCTTTGGCCGTGACGATGAACCGGCTTGGGGTGCGGGCCATGAGGAACCCGAATTCCGGCTTGATTTTTTCCGTCGGACGGTCGAGAATTTCCATTTTGTCCAGCTTTTTCTGGCGGGAAGCAGCCATGCCGCGGGTGGCCACACGGGCTTTGTTCCGCGCAATAAAATCCTCAAGCTCCTCGATTTCGGCCTGCTGGCGTTTGTATGCAGCCAGCTCCTGGGATTTCTGGATCTCGTACATGCGGCGGAAGTTTTCGTAGTCGCCGGTGTAGCGGGTCAGGTTGCCGCCGTCCAGATTGTAGATGACGTTGACTACGCTGTTGAGGAAGTCCATGTCGTGGGACACCAGAATGAAGGCGTTTTCGTATTCCTGCAGATAGCGGGTCAGCCAGACGATGTGCTCGTGATCCAGATAGTTGGTCGGTTCGTCCAGAATCAGAATGGACGGGTTCTCCAGCAGGAGCTTCACCAGCAGGGTCTTGGTCCGCTGTCCGCCGGAAAGGTCGGAAACATCCCGGTCCAGACCGATGTCGCCCAGCCCCAGACCGTTGGCCACTTCTTCAATTCTTGCATCCAGCTGATAAAATCCGCCGGTTTCCAGCATGGCCTGAATCTCGCCGGCATCTTCCATCATTCCATCGATCTTCTCCGGGTCGGCTTCTGCCATATCTTCATACAGCTTCATCATTTCCGCTTCCAGTTCGTACATGTGGTTGAAGGCAGTGTGCAGCACCTGACGGATGGTCATGCCTTTTTTCAACACGGAATGCTGGTCCAGGTAGCCGACGGTCACGTGGCGGGACCAGGTGATGGTGCCGGCGTCGGGCATGATTTTGCCGGTGATGATGTTCAGGAAGGTGGACTTGCCTTCACCGTTGGCGCCGATGAGGCCGATGTGCTCGCCTTTCAGCAGGCGGAAGGATGCGTCCTCCAGAATCTGGCGGGCGCCGAAGCCGTGGGTTACTTTTTCTACTGTTAATAAGCTCATAGAAGAGCCTCCTTTATTTCTGAATTTCTTTCGATTCTGCTTTTCTGGAATATTATAACCGTGGTTCCGAATAAAAGCAACTGCATTATTCCGAATAATACAACCAACTTCTGATTCATGAAAAGTGTTTTGAAAAAATCTGAAGTTTTCTATTGACTACCTACCGATAGGTAGTTATAATGTGCATAAGAACCCAAGGAAAAAACGGGCCATGAAAAGGAGAAGACCGGCATGGAAAAAGGGAATAAAAAACAGGAAATTCTGGAGGCAGCGTTGGAGCTTTTCTCCATACAGGGATTCGAGGCAACCTCAGTGTCGCAGATCGCGGATGCCGTCGGCATTCGCAAAGCGTCGCTTTACAGTCATTTTGAGAGCAAACAGGCAATTCTGGATGCCCTTGTGAAGAATGTACTGGAACAGTATGCGGCTCATTCGATTTTTGCGAAGGACAATTGGGAAAAGAATGCCGGTGCGCTTCCGGTGACTCCGGATGAAGCCGTGGAAATGATTCAGGGTCAGATTCGTTATATTCTCCATGATTCTTCTATCAGCAGGGCACGGAAAATGCTGGTCATCGAGCAGTTTCAGAATCCGGAGCTGGCAAAGCTGCAAACCAAGCAGAATTATTCGGATGTGTTGAAGTATTTCACCGGGATGATGGATGGCCTGATTCGGCGGGGTGTGCTGGCAGATGAGGATTCGGAGATTATGGCAGCCCAGCTTTGTCTGCCCATTTCCACGTGGATCAACTTGTGCGACCGGGAACCGGACTGGGAAAAGGAGGTTATGGAACTGGTGGAAAAACATATCCGGCAGTTTTTCAGACTGTATCAGCCGAAAACACGATAATTCATCATCTAACCGCCTTTGCAGGAGTGTATAGGCAAGCGTACTGCGGCTGTGTCCGCCCGGGCATAGCCGCTTCATTTTGAAGTCATATACTACCGAACGGAAGGTAGTAAACGAAAAAAGGGGGAGAAAAAATATATGAAAAGAATAACCGTACTGTTTCTGTCGGCAATGCTTTGTCTGTGCCTGACAGCATGTGCCGGAGAGGCGGAATCTGTGGACAGCCCGCAGGAAAGCCAGCCCGTGCAGACCGAGGAAGAACCGGTTCAGCAAAACATCGAATTGATCGGGCCGTGGCATCTGGATAGCGAAAAGAACGATCTTGACGCGTTCGCTGATTCTCTGGACCTGTTTCCCGGTTACGGCGAGTGGGGTGCCGGCATGGAGATTCGGAGCAACGGCCAGATGGGCTGGTATATCGGAGCGGAAGGCTGGTACGGAACTTATACGCTGGAGGACGATGTGGTTCATGCAGAGTTGACCTCTGAATCCGAACAGTCCACAAAGCCATGGGATTTCCGCATTACTGAAGAAGGCGAAACAGCGATGCTGGAAATGGATTATGAGGATATGACGATCTATTGGGTTTATGGAGATCGGTAAGAAACTATAAAACGGACACATATGGATGCAAAAAGTGCCTATATCCAAATGGGAACTGCCTGTAGAATGTATATTGTAAACTGTGCAGAGAGAAAAGGGGGAACCATAGCATTTATGGCTGCAATTACAATAGAGAATCAATTACAAAGAAAAACACAGACAGCAGATCGCCTTTGTTACCTGTTCATCATTTTCCTGGCGGGCTGCCTGGTGTTTGCGGCGGACTGCATACTGAGTGCATTGTTCCGGACACCGATTACATATTAGGAGGGGAAGGATGAAAGCATTGAAAAAAACAGTGATGGTGCTGCTAGCCATACTGGTGATTTTGACAGTGATATTCCTCGCCGGCCGCTACGGGTGGAAGCTGGGCGGTTTTCGCGCCTGCCAGGGCGCGGGAATTTCCTCCGTGGAAGTAACTGAACAAAATGTGCATATCCGGGGTTTCTATCCCGGATCATTTCCTGAGGGGTTTTGTGGGTATTACAGCGAGGAACAGGACGGAACGCTGTATGTAGGTTTCCGGTTCAGTGCTGTGTTTGGATCCCTCGAGACGGGTGATTTTGATATCACCATCCCGACCGAAGGCGAAATCAATGAAGTGGTTCTGAAAACGAGTATGTGTGAAACCACTGTCTGGGATGCACAGATCGAATCGCTCTCTCAGTTGGAGCAGTGATGGCAGATAGAAGTATTGTGGAGGACAGAAAGTATGAAGAAGAAAACCATTCTTAAAGGGGTCTGTGGTATTGTTGCAGCATTGCTGATTATCTTCGCGGCAGGCGCATGGGCCATGTTCGGCACCTTTATCAAAGCAGCAAACAGCATCGAAAAGCTGGAGGACAGCCTGTATGCTATGGAATATGAGGGCGATTATGGGTTTCACGATTTTTTGTCTCAGGGCGGAGCAGCCAGCGACGGTCAGTTGACCAATTATCTGGTGTCATATTTGTCCCGGGGATTCTATAAGATCGAAAGTGACGTGCAGACCGGGGAGTTTGGCTGCTCCACCATCTGTACGCAGGACAAACATGGCACGACCTTCTTCGGCCGCAACTATGACTGGGAAGAGTGTCAGGCCATGATTGTACATACCAGACCTAAAGACGGCTATGAATCGGTTTCCACCTGCTGTCTTGATTTCCTGGGATTCGGTGAGGACTATGAACCGGATGGCTCCATGATGGACCGGATGCAGACTCTGGCAGCCATCTATGTTCCGGTAGACGGTATGAATGAGATGGGGCTTATGGTTGCGGATCTGATGGCGGGAGACCATGAGGACACCCATCAGCAGACCGAAAAACCCGATTTGACGACTACCACAGCGATACGTCTGCTGCTGGACCAGGCGGCAGATGTGGATGAGGCGATTGCACTGCTGAGGCAGTATGACATGAATTCCTCCGCCGGTTTGGCGCACCATCTTTCCATTGCAGATGCCAGCGGAAAAAATGTAGTGGTGGAGTATATCGATGGTGAAATGCTGGTAACGGAGACCAGGGTGGTCACAAACCATTATCTTGCCGACTGCGAGAAGCAGGGAGTTGGTTCGGAACAGTCCCATCTTCGGTTTGATACCCTCGCAGCCTATACCGGCCCGGCCGATGAGATGGATGTCCGGGACATGCTGGAATCCGTGGCACAGAAAAACTACCCGCAGACAGAGGGAAGCTATGAAAAGACCATGTGGAGCATCGTGTACTGTCCGGAGGGGCGGTGTGCCGATTTCTACTTTGCCGAAAAATATGATTACGGATATGGGATGCTCCTTCAGGAAAAGGGCGAATTTTTGAAGCGTCAAGAGCGATAAGGTAAGAAAGGAAATAATAAAATGAACACCTTACAAACCATTCAGAAAACATTTCGAGTCTTTCAGATTCTCACAAAAGTAGCATTTATCTTCAGTATCGTGGGCGCAACCATCTGTGCCGTCGGTGCGCTGTGTTCCATCACCTGGTACACCGGAGGGCAGGTGTTCACTCTGTTTGGTGAGCCGATCACCTTCTTTACCGACAGCGAAGGAGCGAACCAGGCCATGGCTGTTCTGTTCTCTGATCTGGTCATGCTGACGACCGATGCGATTTTGCTGGGTTTCGCCGGACGATACTTCAAAATCGAACAGGCCGAGGGAACGCCATTTACTGCAAACGGTGCGGAGCTGCTGAAGAAGCTTGGCATTCGCTGCATCTATATGCCGATCGTGGCAGTTGTAATTGCAGCTGTCATCACGGTTAGCCTGGGTGCAGAAGAAAGCGGCGATCTCAGCAATCTGCCAGGGGTTGTTACCGGTATTGTTCTGATTCTGACATCCATCATCTTCCGTTACGGTGCAGAGCTGGAACAGAAAGTCAAAACAGATAGTGAGGAAAGATAATAACTCGACTTCAAGGAGGCGTGAGATGAAGAAACAGTTTTTCGTTCCGGCCTGTATGCTGGCGGCGGTCGCAATCGGATTTATTATTTTCGCTCTGGGACACCCGGAGCTGTCATTTCCCTGGAGCACGGAGATTACCCACGTTTTTTACGGACTGTATGTGGATGCGGTAGTGCTTCTGTTTATCCTTGCGTTTTGGAAAAAGTCGGACAAAACCTTTATTCTGGCCATCGCTTTGGAGCTTGCAGCCGCCTACTTTCTGGTGCAGTCTGTGCTCACCGTTTTTCCGGAGGGGAAGGCAAACTGGTATCTGCCGCTGGCCCTGGTGCTGAACTGTGCTGCATTGCTTCTGAATCAGGTGTATAGAAGAAAACAGAAAAGATAAGCTTCCGGGATTCTGAGGTAAAAATGAAGAAAATGAACAATATGAATGCAAGGATCATTTCTTTCTGCGTTTTATGTCTTTTCGCTGCGATGGTGATATCCATTACGGCCTGTACAAACGGAAATCAGGAGGCGGAAAGGGACATAAATGGAAGGATGAATATTGATTTCGGAGAAAACGGGGTGATCCGAAACGGTACAGAATATGCTTCCCATCCGCTTGAAAAGGGACAAAAGGGGATTATTTCAATATATATTTCAAAGGTATCCGGTCGGCTTGATCTGGATATCTATCCGGCGGAAGACAGAGAAAAGCCGGAATACACCGGCAGAGATCTGGATTCGGCATCGTTTGATGTGATAGTGGAGAAGTCCGGTGAGTATATGGTCCGCTTTACGGCTGCCGATTTTGTCGGCGAATACCAAATCAGCTGGAGAACAGAGGAGGTACGCAAATGAACGTTACATATGAACACAAACCGGCCATGACCTTCATCGGCTTTTCTACATCCATTCGTCCGGAGGAGGGCTATATCAAATGCCCTGAATTCTGGGACAGGGAGTATGCACAGAAGTACGCCAGGCTTTGGCAGACCATGCAGCCGGAAAACCCGGTGGAAAAAGCTATTTTGGAAAACGGTGTGGGCATGTTTGCCATCTGCGATGAAAAGAAAGGCTCCTTTGAATACTGGATTGCAGGTCTTTACAAAGGCGGCGAGGTACCGGAAGGGCTGAAGCTCTATACCTTTCCGGAAAGCGACTGGGCACAGTTCAGCGCGAAGGGTCCTCTGCCCGGCTCCCTGCAAACCCTGAACACCTAGGTCTGGCAGGAATGGTATCCGAACGAGGGACAGAAATACTGCGGTAATGGCAACGCCATGCTGGAGGTCTACTCTGTCGGCGATATGCAAAGCCCGGATTACCAGTGCGGCATCTGGGTGCCGATTTGTAAACGGGAAAAAGAAAACGAGTACGAAGCGGCTGAAATCGTTTCGACCATGATGGTTACAGGGATTTTATAAATTGTTCAAAAGGGGTATTTTAAGAGGTGTAGTATGAAAAAACATAGAAAAAAACATCTGATGCGCAATGCGGTACTGCTTGGCATTGTCGCCGTGCTTGTAATTACTGCGGGAATCTATTCGCATTTTGGCGGTTTTGGGACCGGAAAATGTGCAGATACAGCGGAATTTGCAAAGTATGCGTCAACCGTTTCAGAACTGAAAATTCCGGCGCAGACACAGATCGCAGCACTGGGGGAAGCGACTCATGGAAACGCAGAGTTTCAACGGCTGAAGCTGGACGTCTTTCAGGTTCTGGTGGAAAAGTACGGTGTCCGGGCATTTGCGCTGGAAGGTGACTTCGGTGGCTGCGAGGCGGTCAACCGCTATATCCATGGCGGAGCAGGGACAGCCGCAGAGGCTGCGGCGGCCATCGGATTTGACATTTACCGAACACAGGAGATGGAGGATCTGATTGCGTGGATGCGAAGCTATAATGAGGCGGCAAGACCCGGAGGCGATCTGTGGTTCTATGGATTTGACATGCAGAGATACGAATTCAACTATCTCTTCCTGCTTCAGGCAGCAAGGGAAGCCGGCGTTGATACTTCGGAACTGGAAAAACTCTGGGATGCAGAAAACAAAGAATTCTCCGAAAGTTTTACTTCCGACCAGCGTGTGGAAATCATCAGCGCAGTGAAAAGCAAACTGCCGTCCGATCATGCGCAGGCCATCCACTTCGCAGATGTTCTTCTGCAGAACATTGAACTTGGAAAGCGCATGGATGATGCGGGGGCAGGGAATGCATATCGTGACCAGCTGATGGCAGACAACGCCATGTGGATTCTGAAACAGGAACAGGCTCGGGGAAACCAATGCATTTTCCTCTCCGGCCATAACGGTCACATGGAACAGTTCGGAAGCTACGGTGAAAACAGCAAAGTGATGGGTAATCTCCTGGCAGATCAGCTGGGCGATGATTATTTTGTAATCGGAACGGACTTCTATAAAACCAGCTGCAATCTGGCGAAAGGGGCAGACAGAAAACGGATTCATCACACATTTTATTCCTATGACCCGTTGGCGAAAGCATCGAAGAAATGCGGTTTTGAAGAAAGCTATCTGGATTTTTCCACGATTCCTGAAGATTCTGCACTGAAAGCGCAGGCTACGGATTATACCTGGATGGGTGCGCTGGGAGATGGATACAGCCCATTGATTATGCGTATTTTGCCTGCAAGCTACCGCGTATGGCGTTCGCCGTCAGAGAGATTTGATGCCATGATCTTTGTTTCGGATGCACATCCGACCGAAATCAAGGAGATGAGCACGGCAGCATTGGACAATCTG
>JAQXSU010000265.1 GCA_029219125.1 Bacillota bacterium | reverse complement strand
TCTCACGCCGGCACCTGCCGGCACGAAAAACGGCGCATTTTTACAAATCAAGATCCATAGGAACCAGCTCGGAGAATTCCATCTCCGGCCAGACAGCCTGCAGGGCGCTGCAGGTCTTTACGGCCGTTTCCCGGTTGTACTCCGTAAAGTAGCTCGGATTGCCGTACATCTTTGTTCCGGTGCCGCTGAGGGCACTGGATTCTACGCAGGCAGAGCTCATCTTTGCGGCAAAGAACCGATGCTCTCTGTGCCCGTCTTCAAAGAGCCGTCCGTACCCTAAAGAGTGGTACGCATCTGCAGGAATCCACCCGTCGGTCAGGCGGAGCACCACCCAAGTCTGGTGTTCCAGGGCGGTCATCTCAAACTTGAAATTCTGCTGAATATCCCGGACCCTCGGCTTTCCTGCGTTTCGCATCTCAGGGAAGCGCTCGGTACTGTAAATCTCCGGACGGTATCCCCGCTCCACCAGATTCAGGTCCCGCAGCTTGTAGCGCAGGTGCAGAGCACTGGCCCGAAACATTCTGCGGATGGTAGGGGGCATGCATTTGCCCGCATACTTTTCGGCATTTGCCTCCAAAGCCCCTTCTTCCTCCGAAAACTCCCGCGGAAACAGGACCTCCGCCAGGCGGTCCAGAGGATTGTCCGTGGTGTTTCTTCTGGTGTATACGGACTTCAGAGACCCGAACGGAACAAGCCGCAGCTCATCCTGTCCCGGATCCGGCCGATGCCCTTCTACCGTCAGAGACGGCAGCAGCTCCGTCAGCTCCTCGCCCCGCAGATACACATAAATATCCGGAAGCTTCGGTACATTGACCTCCCCTCCCGTCAGGAAATTCTCGTGAAGCACGTGCTTGCGCCCGAAGTGGGCTCTCACCGCCAGAGCGGTGCGGATGGTGGCTTCGTCACTTCCTTCGTCGATGATGATGTAATTTGATTCGAGGCACTGGTTCATGGCGATCTCAAAGGCCTCGGTGCTGGTATCCGCCTCAAAATAGTGGGCCCGGGTCAGCCGCAGAGGAAGAAACAGCTCCGGTGTAATCAGGCCCCGCTCCTTCATGTCCAGATTTTCCTGCATTGTCTGGGTAAACAGGCCCGGACAGCGGAACTTCAGCTCTGTGTCCACATGGCGCATATTGCCGCCGATCATGTTCATCTTGAGGCGGAACAGGCGCATGCGGCCGCACCAGTAGACAGTTTTGATGATGGCAGGAACAGCCGGTCCTTGCCCCACGATCATGACCCGCAGCTCGTCGTCGCCCAGACGGTCCATAGCCTCGTAGATGGGATGATCCTCCATGAGATTCCATACGGCAGTCTCCACCGGATCCACCAGGGTCAGCTTCACCGCGCCGCATTCCACAGAATCCAGCGCCCCTCTTGCGATCTCGGAGGAGGAAAAGACATACAGGCTCAGATCCCTGTCCCCGGCTTCGGAATAATTTTTCAGAAACCGCAGGGCCTGGCGAAGATTTGCCTCCTCATCCTCTCCGATCAGAAATACGCGGAAGGAATTTCCGGCAAAGCCTTTTTCCTGAAAAACGCTCTGCATCCACGCATCCTCTGCACCGGACCCGGCCGATGGAAAAATGCTGGCGCAGGGGCCTTCGGCCTGCAGATCCTCAGACAGATACAGGGACCCTGTGTTTTTTTCATTAAAAATATTGTAAATCATGTTGAAGGTACCTCACTGCCGCCCTTTTATCCCGAAAGGCGGCTGAACTTCATCATTTCTGCGGAGATTTCCGCAGAGTGAAAAAAATACTTGTTACAACATTTAATTATATTATTCCTGTCTGCCGCCGTCAAGCCTGCATCGCCTCCGGACAGGAAAACCCCATTCCCCCGGGTTCCCACCGGAGATGCTTCCGCCGGAAAACAATGTAAAATATTAATGCTATCACAATGTTCTACATTAAATTGTTCTTTTTTTTACAGCCATTCTTCCTGTTTGCCCTTGTGAAACGCAGATTTTTAAGGTAAAATCTGAATCGGAACAAATTTTTAAGGAGATTATTTATGAACAATCAATCCAACAGAAGTAATTTCAGCGGATCCATCGGATTCGTGCTGGCTGCAGCCGGTTCTGCAGTCGGACTGGGAAATATCTGGCGTTTCCCTTACCTCGCTGCAAAGGACGGCGGCGGGTTATTCATCCTCGTTTATCTGATTCTGGTAGTGACCTTCGGTTTCACAATGCTCACTGCTGAAATCGCCATCGGAAGAAAAACAGCCCAGGGACCTCTGACTGCGTACGGCAAGATCAACAGCAAGTTCAAGGGACTCGGAATCCTGGCATGGATCGTTCCGATCATCATCATCCCGTACTACTGCGCCATCGGCGGCTGGGTACTGAAGTATCTGGCAGTCTTTGTCACAGGCGGGGTCATCGATGCAGCCACCGACGGGTTCTTTACCGGTCATATTACACAGACCGTTT
>JAQXSU010000264.1 GCA_029219125.1 Bacillota bacterium | reverse complement strand
CAGTTCCATGAAACTGCCGGCATCGAGAAGCTGCATGATTTTTTCCATACTTTGTTCCTCCATTGTTTTTTGATTCCTTGTTTTCTTATATCTCAATTTCTCCCGACTTTATTCTACCTTAAAATCCATTGGTTTTACAATATTTTTCTCCAACACCTAATTATATAAAAAAAAACGGCTGCCAAAGTTAAAATATACAGAAATGGTGTCCATTTCGGACACCATTTCTCCCAGTTATCTCACATTTTTTTGTTTAGCGTTTTTCCGCTTCAGCCACAGCCTTTACTGCAGCTGCCACCTGCTTCACCACTTCCGGGTTGAACGGATCCGGCAGCACATATTCCGGCGTCAGTTCTGCTTCCGGAATGATGCCTGCGATGGCTCTTGCCGCCGCTTCCTTCATTTCTTCCGTAATCTTCGGTGCTCTTGCATCCAGCGCGCCGCGGAAGATTCCAGGGAATGCCAGTACGTTGTTCACCTGGTTCGGGAAATCGGAACGTCCGGTTCCCACCACGGCAGCACCTGCAGCCTTGGCCTCGTCCGGCATGATTTCCGGTACCGGATTGGACATGACGAAGACGATCGGATCCTTGGCCATGGAGCGAATCATATCCTGGCTGACCACGCCCGGCTTGGACACACCGATGAGAATGTCGGCACCCTTCATGGCGTCTGCCAGGCTGCCTGCCAGTTTCTCTTTATTGGTGATCTGGGCCATCTTCTGCTGCTCCGGATTGTTGTACGGCGCACCGTCGTAGATGGTTCCCTTGCTGCCGCAGAGGATCACATCGCCGAATCCCATGCGGAGAATCATTTTCGCAATGGAAATACCGGCAGAACCTGCGCCGCTGATGACAATCTTCAGCTTGCCCAGTTCTCTGCCCGTCACCTTGCAGGCATTCAGCAAGCCGGCACAGGTGATGATGGCGGTACCGTGCTGGTCATCATGGAATACCGGAATGTCGCACTTTTCGATGAGGGTCCGCTCGATTTCAAAGCAGCGTGGGGCACTGATATCTTCCAGATTGATGCCTCCAAAGCTCTTGGAAATGTTGTAAACCGTATCGATGATCACCTGAGGATCCTTGGAATTGATGCAGATTGGAACCGCATCGATCCCTGCGAAGGCCTTAAACAGGGCGCATTTTCCCTCCATCACCGGCATGCCGGCAGACGGACCGATATCGCCCAGTCCCAGCACAGCGGTACCGTCGGTAATGACCGCCACCAGATTGCCTTTGCCGGTGTACTTGTAGGCCAGACTCTCGTCCTTTGCAATTTCCAGGCATGGTTCTGCAACGCCCGGCGTATAGGCCACGGCCAGTTCTTCCCGGTTGGTCACAGGGGCCTTGCATTCGATGGAAAGCTTACCCTGCCATTCTTCGTGTTTTTTCAGTGCATATTCTTTTTTATCCATGTTTCTTGTCCTCTTTTTTATGGTTTTCCGCCGCAGAAATTACAGCTGCGGCACAGTTTTCAGCCATTCGGTTCCCACCGCAATCTGGCATACTATTTTTTGGTTCCACTTCCCCCCAGATCCACATCCTCCAGTGCTTCCATCAGGGAATCTCTGGCGGCATCCACCTTATCTGCCACTTTATCCTGCAGATCGTCGAAAAATTCCTGCGGCGTTACACCGAAGACATCGTGAAGCTCTCCGTACTTTCGCAGATGCTCGCCCAGCGGAACTTCCGACTTGAACGGCAGCAGGAAACGGAGTCTTGCCAGCTTTTCCTTCCGCTCGGCAGCCCGTGCTTCGGCATTTTCCCGGATCTCCTGCTTCAGTTCCTCATAGCGGATCTGAATCTGGTTGTCGATGGCAAACCGGCGCACTCTGGCCACAATGCCCAGAGAAGACACCAGATCCACCAGAAACACACCATAAAACATCCCCACCACGAAAGAAAATGCCAGATTTTGTGCGAACCAGGTCAGGGCCTCCACCACCCGCGGATGGATCACGAAATAGTAAAATGCGCCCAGAAGTGCCCAGTAGAAGGAAAACTTCAGGCAGATGATGCCCTGGATGTTGAACTTTTCGTTGGAATAGTCCCACAGCTTGATGTTCATGCCCTTGATGAAGATCAGGCCTGCCACATATTCCAGCAGCGTCATGACCAGGGCCATGACCACGAACAGGATCAGCTTGTTCCCCACGTTGACATGGCGCATGACCGCAGACCCTTCCAGTCCGGCCAGCAGATACAGGCAGCACAGCCCGAATCCGTAAAGAGGCAGCCACGGTCCGTTGAGAAAACCCGGGTTGATCCACTTACGGGATGTATTGGCCGGTGCAAATCTCCGGTACAGCACCTCCAGACCCCAGCCTGCCATACAACCGATGAAAAAGAGGAATGCCAGTATGAGAAACTCATTCATAGCGGATTTCCCTGCCTTTCCATACGGATTCGATGATGACCGGCTCCTTCTTCTTCATGACCAGATCGATGGCATTGTGCATATTCCGGATGACGATATCTTCCGCACCTTCCTGGTACTCTCCGTCCAGGGTCCACGAAAGGTCCTTATCTGCCTTGATGTGGAACTCCTTCGCATTGACGAAGGTGATCAGGTTGGATTCATAGAAGTTCTGCAGGGAAATCATATGCAGCAGTTCCGTCAGCTCCAGCAGATCCTTCGGCATCTGGATCAGCAGCAGTTCAAAAAGCCCGTCGCTCATATCCACGTATTCCCTCTTCAGGGTCAGGATTCCCGCAATGGAAGTGGAATTGCTCACCGCACCCAGCAGGTAATCTCCCTCATACAGCACACCGTCTGCCTCAATGGACATCCGGATCGGTTTCAGGGAAGCCAGCGCTGTCAGGCCCTCTTTCACACCCTCCAGAATATAGGCCAGATGTCCCAGGGAATTCTTGATGCTCTGGGGCGTGGCATACGATGCCTTGGTGAATGCACCGAAGGATGCGATGTAGGAAAACGGCCTTCCGTTGAAGCTTCCCAGGTCGATGGGCTTCTTCTCGCCGTGAGCGATACCCTTGGCATTGAGAATCACATCCCGGGACAGCCCCAGACTGTTGGCAAAATCGTTGGTGCTGCCGGCCGGAATATATCCCACCGGAATCCGCAGGCCGCTCTCCACGATGCCGGATGCCACCTCATTGAAGGTTCCGTCCCCGCCGATACAGAGAATCAGGTCCTGACCTGCACCGTATTCTTTCACATACTCCGTCCCGTCTCCCTGTTTGGTGGTTACCAGCGTTGTAGGCAGATACCCCTGTTCCACGAAAACCTCCACAATTTCCGTCAGATGCTTGTTTGCGCGCATGGTACCGGACCTGGGGTTCATGATAATCAGTAATTTCTTGTCCATTTTTAATCCCCTTTTTTCGTATGATACGTCTCTTATTTTACTCTTTTTCCCCAGAATTTGCAAGTGCTGCGGCGGAACCTTCACCGCAGATTCATCATAGTATATCATGCTGATGCAGTTTATGCTGTCATATTGAAATCACTGTAAGAAAGGAAGATCTATGATGGATGGAAT
>JAQXSU010000263.1 GCA_029219125.1 Bacillota bacterium | reverse complement strand
GGGTCACGGCGGAATTCTGGACCGGTTTGACAGTGTTCTGTTTACGGCACCGCTGATTTATTATACCATGCAGCTGATTCTGTATTAGGAACGGGAGAAAAGAGGTTTTTTCATGAAGAAAGTAGCCATTCTGGGCAGTACCGGTTCTATCGGCACCCAGAGTCTGGATATTATAGAAAAGCATCCTGACCGGTTTCAGGTTGGCGTCCTGTCCTGCGGCAGGAATGTGCAGCGTCTGAAAGAACAGATCCTGCGCTGGAATCCGGAAATCGCAGTGACTGAGCGGGAAGAAGATGCAGCTGCACTGACGAAAATGCTGCGGGAGGATGGAGCTGCGGCCGGCTGCATACATACAGAGATTCTGTGGGGACAGGAAGGTCTGAAGACTGCAGCTGCCAGCGATGCCTGTGATGTGGTACTGAATTCCCTGCTCGGTATCAGCGGCCTGGCACCAACCATGGCTGCAATCGGCGCAGGAAAGGATATTGCACTGGCCAATAAGGAGACGCTGGTGGCAGGCGGAAGCATTGTGATGGATGCAGTCCGTGAAGCAGGTGTGAAACTTCTTCCGGTGGACAGCGAGCACAGTGCCATCTTTCAGTGTCTGGAAGGAAACCGCGGCAGAAGGGTGAAGAAGATCCTTCTGACAGCCAGCGGCGGTCCGTTCCGCAGATGGAGCCGGGAGCAGCTGGAGACAGTCACGCTGGAACAGGCATTGAACCATCCCAAGTGGTCCATGGGAAAGAAGATCACCATCGATTCGGCCACAATGATGAACAAGGGGCTTGAGGTCATCGAAGCAAGATGGCTTTTCGATGTTCCGGTGGATGATATTCAGATCCTGGTTCATCCGCAGAGTATCGTCCATTCCATGGTGGAATTCGCCGATACTTCTGTACTGGCGCAGCTGGGAAATCCGGATATGCGAATCCCCATCAGTCTGGCGCTGGGATATCCGGACCGGCTGGAAAGCGAAGAACCGGGTCTCGACTTTTTCGGTGCCGGCAGCAGTCTGACATTCGAAAAACCGGATCCTGCAGTGTTCCGGTGCATTGCCATGGCATATGAAGCATCCCGGGCCGGCGGCAGCTATCCGGTGGTGCTCAACGGCGCCAACGAGGTGCTGGTGGATCTGTTCCTTCATGGTAGGATCCGGTTCATTGATATTCAGGATCAGCTGGAGCGGATTCTGGATGCCCATGTGCCGCAGTATGATCTTTCACTGGAAAAAATTCTGCATATTGACCGGGAGATCCGGGAATACACATATCAGGCAGTGATCTGAAACAAACAGAAAGGGGAACAGGAAGGGAAAATATGAAGACAGCAATACTTGCAATTCTGTTATTCTGTATTATGATATTCCCCCATGAGCTGGGACACTTTATAGCAGCCAAGCGGATGGGGGTGAGGGTTCTGGAATTTGCCTTCGGCATGGGACCTGCCATATGGAAACATCAGGGGAAAGAAACACTTTACTCCATCCGGCTCTTTCCTGTGGGCGGATTTTGCGCCATGGACGGGGAAGACGGAGAAGAAGAGGAATCGGAGGACAAAAGACAAGACGGAACAGGGACTGTGGAAACTTCGGAAGCTGCAGAGCCGGATCCGCGTACCTTCGCGGCCCAGAAGCCGTGGAAAAAAATTATCATTCTGGCAGCCGGCTCTGTGATGAATATTCTCTGTTCCATCCTGATTATGTCGCTGATTTTCGGAATCAGCGGCTTTACCACCAACCGGATCGGCGAAGTTGCGCCGGGCAGTCCGGCAGAGGCAGCCGGGCTTTTGTCCGGTGATAAGATTACGGCAATCGACGGAAATGCGGTGAAGACCTGGAATGATGTCATGACGTATATGCCGGAGGACGGATCCGCAGTGGAAATGACAGTGGATGGCAGCGAGGGAAACCGCACCGTGCAGGTTCAGCCGGTGCTGCAGCAGATGACCGATGCAGACGGCAAGGATGCAGGAGAGCGGTATGTGATCGGCATTACATCAAAGATCAGTCACAGTCCGGCAAAGGCGCTGGTAGACGGCTGCGAAGCCACATGGAATATTGTGAAGCTCATGTTCAAATCCATCGGAATGCTCATCAGCGGGGAGGCAGGTGCCAAGGATCTGTCCGGACCGGTGGGCATGGTGCAGATGGTAAATCAGACGGAAACGCTGGGATTCTGGTATTACGGTTTTCTGATTGCGCTGATCTGCGTTAATCTGGCCATCATCAATATGCTGCCCCTGCCGGCACTGGATGGCGGAAGAATCCTCTTCGTCATTTTCACCATGGTAACAGGCAGAAAAGTCAGTGCAAAGGTGGAAGGAACTGTACACATGATCGGAATGGCCCTTCTGTTCGGATTGATGATTTATGTGACATTTAATGACGTGACCAGAATTTTCGGATAACAAACCGGATAACGCAATGGATAACATACCAAGGGGAGAAGATACCAATGACGAAACAAGTGAACTGCGGCGGCGTGGCCATCGGCGGCGGCGCACCGATTACCATACAGTCCATGACCAACGTGGACTCCAGAGATGAGAAGGCTCTTCTGGAGCAGATCGCCAGGCTGGAAGATGCAGGATGTCAGATCATCCGCATGGCAGTGCCGGACCGGGAGTCTGCAGAGGTGCTGGGCAGAGTAAAGAAAAAAATCCATATCCCCATGGTTGCCGATATCCATTTCGATTACCGACTGGCCATCGCTTCCATCGAGGCGGGTGCTGATAAGGTCAGAATCAATCCGGGAAACATCGGCAGCACTGACAGGGTAAAGGCTGTGGTGGAAGCGGCACGGCAGCGGGAGATTCCCATCCGTGTGGGCGTCAAT
>JAQXSU010000262.1 GCA_029219125.1 Bacillota bacterium | reverse complement strand
TACAAGGTTGCCGACTTCATCGGATTGTTCTTCGCCCGCACATACCATGCCTTATAGCAGTTCGACATGTCCAGCGTCTCAATTTCGTTACTGTACAGAAAGACTTTTTCCAGACTGGAGCAGCCGGAAAGATCAACTGCTGTATAGCTGTTGCTGTGGGAAGACAGCAGTTTCATGGATTTCAGACCCGGAAGACTGAGCGTACCGGTAAAACCCTTGTCACTCCACTGGATCTGGCTGACGTTTCCTCTGCCATCGGTCATGAAATGGGACTTGGTACCGTCGCCCCAGGTTTTCTTATCCGATGGGGTATAGTTCTTGTTCAGCAGCTTACCGTTCTGGATACGGACGGTGCTGCCATAGCTGTTTGAACCGTATCCATAGCTGTATCCATAGTCGTAACCAAAGTCATAACCGCCCAGATAATCATCGCTGTCCGCATCTACCTCAGAGTAAGCGTTCAGGAAATCCAGCAACACGCTTTCTTCATATGGGTTATCCAGATAGTAGCCGTACCGATAATCAGGATAAATGTTGAAATACATGTGACTGGTGGAAATCTGCTCCTCCGACGGATCGAAATACGTATAGTTGGTCACTCCGGTGTATGTCCATTTGCCGGTATTGCTGTTGTATGCATTGGTGGTGCCCACGGTAGGATCCACGAAGACCCATCGGCCGTTTACATAAGCTTCGACCCACCAGTGGTCGCGGACATTGATATTGGTTTCCGTAATCCAGTCATTGGAGGGAACCGCCAGACGGTGTCCGTAGACCATACGGGCCGGAATTCCCTGCGCACGGGCCAGGGCAATGAAAATGGCCGAATAGCCCTGACAGGTGGTGAATACCTGACCGCTCCGGCTGTTGGCTGTGGTCAGCCCATACTCAAAGCTGCGGATATTTTCATAGGGATCCGCATACTGATTGGAGTGGGTCTGGAAGGCAACCTTGTCATAGTAAAAATTGCCTGCCGTATATTCATAAATCCGCAGCAGCTTCTCATAGTCGGAAGAAGCTCCACTGCAGATCCGGTCGGAAACCGAACGGATGAAAGAAATCTTGTCATAAGTCATAGAAGCGTAGACATTGGTGGACGGGTTCCGCAGACAGAACCGGATGTCCTCCAGGGTCTGATCCAGATAGCGGCTGGTGTCGTACATGTCGCCGATGGCACGGATCTCCCGGTTATAGTTGATCACATCCATATACCGCAGCAGCTTCACATGCCCGTTTTCCACCTGCAGCACCATGTTTTTATTCAGTACGCCGCTGGAGGTGTACTTCAGGTTTACCGCATCGATGGCATTGGCGCATCGGCGGATATAGATGTTATATTTGCCGTCAGGAATGTTATATTCCTCCATGTTGAGATAATAGGTGAAATTATAGGTTTGTGTGCCGTCTGATGCAGCCTGAATCTTCGGCGTAACGAAAATATCCAGATTCATATCTCCCTTGTTTTCGCCGATTCGATACAGGGAAAGACGGAACAGGCTGGTTTCCAGCGGTGTGCGATATACAACCTTCAGGACCCGGTCATCGTCTTTGGTGACGTAGCCGCGCAGATATTCCAGATCGAAGTTCTCCGTAGACTTAAAGGTTGTGACCTGTGCAGGCTCATTTACTTCATCCAGAGCAGCGTAAGAAAACTCTGCCGGCAGGGCCGTGATCATAAGCACTGCCATCAGAGCAACAGAAATACATTTCAGAAATTTTTTACTCATTCAGAATACCTCTTTCATAAATATCGTCAGCAGCCGACGGTGTCCTTTTCCAGCGCACGGGCTGCAGCTGCGGCAGAAGCGAAGGCAAACTGGAGGTTATAGCCTCCGGTATCCCCATCGATGTCAAGCACTTCGCCTGCCAGATACAGACCGGGATGATTTTTGGCTTCCATGGTTTTCAAACTGAGTTCCGAAAGGGAGACGCCGCCGCAGGTGACCATGGCCTGTCCGAAGCCGGCCAGTCCGCTGACGGTGAATTTCCAGGCAGAAATGGTTTCTGCCAGCTTTCGCATCTGCTGTCCGGAAAGTCCGGAGACCTTCTGTACGGAAAGCCCGATTTCTCGTGCCGCCGCTTCGCAAAATCGTTTCGGCAGGCCATAGCTTTCTGCCAGCCAGTGTTCGATGTGCCGGGGGTTTGCGGAAAATTCTTTTTTCATCCGGGCAAGTATATTATCTATAGTATATGGGAAAACAAAATTTATTTCAAGCCCCATCCCGTTTTTCACAGAGCGGGAGTTATTCAAAATCACCGGACCGGAAAAATTCCGGTGGGTCAGCAGCAGGCTGCCGGAAGCGGAAAAAAGCGGAGCAGAAGTCTCCCGGTCCCGCAGGGTGATTCCGGCCTCCGGAAAGCTGATGCCCGAAAGCTCTGTGAACGGGTAGTTCTCCACGAAAACCGGTGTAAGTGCAGGTACAGGCGGGACAATTTCCAGATTCAGATCACGGCGGATAATTTCAAACATACCGCCGTCGGAGCCGGTGGAAGGGTAGGAACATCCGCCGGAAGTGATGAGCAGATTCCTGCATTCCCAACATGTGCCGTCCATCGTCGATAGGCGATAACGAGCAGAAGGACAGGAAACAGCGGGAGATATTTCCCCGTAAGTGATGGATTCAATCTTTGTAATTCCACAGCCGGTTCTGATGCATACGCCGCCAGTCTCCGCAGTGCGGACCAATGCATCCCGTACTTCATGGGCGTCCATGGAGGCAGGAAAGATCTTCCCGTCTTCCCGCTGGGTCAGTTTCACGCCCAGAGATTCAAAGAATTCGCAGACTGCAAGATTATTATGTGCGTAGAGGCAGGTTCTGATACGCGGACCGTTTTTTCCGTAACATGACAAAAACTCCTTGATGTTTCCGCCGTGGGTCAGGTTGCACTGCCCTGCGCCGGACATCAGAAGTTTCGTTCCGAGCCTGCCGGTTTTTTCCAGCAGCAATATGGAGGGGGCGGGGCCGAGCGCTCCGAGCCCGGGCCTGCGGGCCTGGCCGGCGCCTTCGGCGCCGCGGCCGCAGGCCAGCCGGGCTGCTGCATACAGCCCGGCGGCCCCGCCCCCGACGATGATCGTGTTATAATATTCAGTATTCTTCAAGCAGTTTTGCATGTCTGGCATATCCTTCCGCGAAAAGCATCTCACGAAGGAGGCGAAGACTTTCTTTGTCCTGTCCGTTGAGATTGAACTCCACCGATGCACAGAGATCCGACTTGTTCGGAACCAGGTATTTGTCGATGAAACCGGAGGAACCGTCCATTCCTGCACCGGCTGTACCTACTACACTTGCCGTGCCTTCTGCACCTTCCTTCATGGCGATGGAGCAATAGACCGACAGGTCGCCGTCTGCAATCGGATTTTTCGTATCGTCCGAAAGCTCCACCGTATAGATTCTATTATAATCGTCTTTTCGCAGCGCTGCAAGAAAGTCTTCGATTTCCTGCGGATTATTGATGGTCACTACCGCCTCATATTCGACGGCATCCTTTACTTCTGCCGTAGCCTCCACATCGTATCCGTATTTTTCCCAGGTACTGTCGTAAACATTGATGTAAATATAGGAAACGTTTTCTGCGGTGATCTGTTCTGACAGACAGGCATCGGTACGGTACTCTTCACAGGAGAGCACTTCGTTCAGCAGAGAGACCATTTCTTCGGTCATTTCCACCCGATACTGACGGTCGCGGCTGCTGCCGTTTTTCATCTTGTAGCGGAAGGTCAGGTGAACATACTTTTTCAGGTAGTTTTTCGGATCCTGCACCAGTGCCGTATATTCCTTATCCTCCAGACTGTGCTTTGACGCATACTGATGGAGTGCCACCACTTTTTCTATGGCATCCGGCGAAGTCAGGGTTTCGTTTTCCTTGTTAAAATCATCTGCAAACTGATAATAGTTATAGCCGTCGTTATAATAAATGGAATCGCTGTCCACGGAAGCCACATCCTCCGCATCCGGCACCCATCTGCCGTAGCCGGCCATGTCAAACATGACGATACCGGTAAAGAGAGCCGCCAGCACGGCGAAGATCCCCAGGGAGAGGAGATTTTGCTTCGTGAGGATTTTGATGGAGCGGGCGATGATGATCTTCACGATGACGAAGGAAAGCAGCAGGCCCACCGCCATACCCACCAGCATCATGGACCGGCTGTCCAGAGTGCCGTAGAAGAAGTAGCCGAAGACAGTCATGCCCACGAAGACGATGAGCCAGGTGATGATCTCTTCAAACAGGCGGTACATCATGGAATCGCCCACTCTTTCCAGCCGTGCCCGTTCGTAAGCCAGTCCTGCCAGAATCAACATGACCAGACCGACGGCCAGATAGGTCAGGGTCAGAGACAGAGGCATGGCCTTGTCGCCCCACATTTCCGTCACCAGATACAGCAGCGGATTGGATCGGGTCATGAAATCCACCATGCTTTCCGGCATGGTATAGAAGCCGTTCAGGAAGTTTTCGCAGTAGCAGCACACCAGCCAGAGGATCAGCGGCACGATGCCGAAGAGCACGCCGGACAGCAGTACCTGCATGACGCTGCTTCCCACCAGGCTTCCTGCCAGTACGAAGAGACCGTAGAAGAAGGTGAGGATGGCCACGGAATTACATCCCCAGTACAGGGAAGATACCGGCATGCCGGCGATGAGAAGATACAGCAGGGTCATTGCCGCCACCGGAAGAACGCAAAGGAGCCAGCCGGTGAGAATCTGGGAACAGTAGATCCGGTTTCTGGAAAACGGCTGGGCATGGATGGCCATGGCCCGGGCCGGCTTATGGAGAAATCCCATCACCATGACAGCTGCAATCAGCGGCGCGGCCACCAACAGCAGACCGAAGAAGAAATTCATATTATTAAGGGAATCTTCCAGATAGGTGCGGTTGGGATCCGTCCGCAGGCTGCTGTCCATGATCAGCGGGAAGATGCCTGCCATGAAGTAAGCGATGAAGGACAGGGCCGGCAGATACCAGTACAGTTTCAGATTTTCGGTGATCAGCGCCTTGGAGAGGCTGAAAATTCTCTTATTTTTCATTTAATCCACCTCCTAGCTTTTCGATGAAGATTTCCTCGATGGTTGCAGGCAGCAGCTCCAGCAGATCGCCTTCGAAGACCATGCGGCCGTCGGCGATGATGCCGATATAGTTGCAGATGTCTTCCATTTCCTTGGCATTATGGGAAGAAACCAGTACGGTCATCTCCCGGTCTGCCACATCGTCCATAATATAGTGCCACAGCTTGCGGCGCACGATGGGATCCAGGCCGTCCACCGGCTCATCCAGAATCAGGTAATCGGGCTTTCCGGCCAGTGCCAGACAGAAGGCAGCCTGCTTCTTCATTCCCTTGGAAAACTTTCCGATATTTCCTTTCTCAGGAAGCCCGAAATCCGATACCATGGCCTGAAACCGGTCCTCATCCCAGAGCGGATAGATTTTGCGGTGAAATTTGCTCATCTGCATCAGATTGTAGCCACGGAAAAAGAACAGCTCATCGGGAATGACGGCCATCCGGGCCTTCAGTGCTTCGTTGCCCTCGATTTCCTGATTGTCGATGGTGATGGTGCCCTCGTCCTGGAGCAGCAGGCCGGAAAGATGCTTGATAATGGTGGTTTTGCCGGCGCCGTTGAGGCCCATGAGGCCGTAGATGGCGCCCTTCGGTACGGTCAGGCTGAAATGATCCAGCGCCGCGTATCCGTCGAAACGCTTTGTGACATTTTCTATTTTAATCATAGTCGGGTCTCCTTTCTTCCATAATGGTCATGGCGGTCTCCCTGGCTTCCTGCCAGGTCAGGCCCAGATAGAGCAGCTGACGGAATGCCTCATCAAAATTCTTTTTTGCGCTTTCCAG
>JAQXSU010000261.1 GCA_029219125.1 Bacillota bacterium | reverse complement strand
GTTCCACTCTGTAAACCTGGGATACGATACCGGACAGACAGAGCCACTCAATCGCGTTCTCAAACTCAGAAGCACGACCTCCTTTTTTTATCAACCTGTATTGAAACCTTGTATTTTTCCGGGAGAGCTGAACGGTAATGTTGTCGTAGGCGAGTCTGGTTTTTTTGATTTCGTTTAAATTATTATACTTACTCATATCATTAAGATAACTTGCAAGAATAGTATCCTGCGTATGACGAATCAGGATGTAATCACCGGTTTCCGCAAACAGTTTTACACACTCGGGCATACCACCCACAACGAGATACTGGCGGTAAAGCTGCATAGCGATCTCATGGAGTGCGGACGGCATTGGTGTATCCGTCTGAAAGCACTCCCGGATCTGCTCCACGAGGGCATCCTGACCCATGGCAAACAGAAACTCTTCCATGTCCATGGGATACATCGTTTTCATGTCAACCTTGCCCACGGGAAAGGAAAATTTCGCCCGGTTGACTGCAACGCCAAGCAGACTGCCGGCCACAATAATATGGTAATCCGGTGCATCCTCACAGAAATATTTCAGTGAAGTGAGGGCACGCTCACAGAGCTGCACCTCGTCAAATACAATCAAAGTTTTCTCTTTTACAATCGTCTGCCCTGCAATATGGGATAATATTGGTATTAAATAATCAGGACTGATATTCTCCTCGAAGGTTTCATTCAGTTTTGGACTGGTTTCAAAGTTAAAGTAAGCAACATTTTCGTAGTGCTTTCTGCCAAACTCCAAAATGGAGTAGGTTTTTCCCACCTGCCTCGCACCCTGCAAAATAAGGGGTTTACGGTGTTTGTTATTCTTCCAGGATTCTAAGAAATCCATAATTTTTCTATACATAATTCACCCTCCTAAAAGGTATTTACTATAGTATAAATGATAATCGCGTAAAAATCAACACGTTATTGAGCGTAAATGACATCAAAAAACACGAATATTATATAAAAGTTCACATTATTCGACGCGAAAAGATCAGAAGTGACGCTGGACGGTACAGAAATAAAATTGTATATTTTTTGTATATCCGGTACACAAAATGAAACCCACCAGACGAAATCGGTCAGGCGGCGTGGGAGCGGCTGAATTCCAACAATTATTCAGTATACAAGATACAAGCCAGGACGGGCGGAAACAAAAAGAGAACCCCAGACTTCCGAAGAGGTGAAATTTCAACGAAAAAAGGCCGGGCGTACAGATTTTGTTTAGAAAATTCTATAATTATACATGATAAAGCGATAAAGTGATAATGAAATAAAGCAATAAAATAATGGAATTTTCTGAAAGCGTTCGACCGCTTTCGACGCTGAAATTCATTGAAAAAATCAGTCTTAGCGCAAAAAAGTATGGCATTGAGAGAACAAAAATTGTATAATATCAGGTAAGAAAATGCCCCGTGGGAAGGGCGAATAAATATACATATTATGTATAAATACTTATGGGAAATGGAGAGAAAACTATGGCAGTATTCATGAACGGAAAAGACCTGACGGTGGAACAGGTCATCAGTGTATGCCGGTACAACGAGAAAGTGGAACTGACTGCGGAAGCGAAAGTTGCCGTACAGAAGGCCAGAGACTACATTGAAAAGAAACTGGAAGAAAAAGCTGTCATCTACGGACTGACCACAGGGTTCGGCAAGTTCGCCAATGTGGTCATCTCCCAGGAGGAAACGGCGCAGCTGCAGAGAAATCTGATCATCAGCCATACCTGCGCCATGGGGGATCCGTATCCGAGGGAATATGTGCGGGCGGCCATGCTTCTCCGGTGCAATGCACTGGCCAGAGGAAATTCGGGAATTCGTCTGGAAACCCTGCAGACTTTGATTGACATGCTGAATGCAGGAATTCATCCTGTGATTCCATGTAAGGGTTCGCTGGGGGCATCCGGCGATCTGGCGCCGCTTTCGCACATTGCGCTGGGGCTGATTGGGGAAGGCAAGGCAGAGTACAAAGGCGAGACTGTCGCCGCGGCAGATGCCATGAAGGAAGCGGGCATCAAGCCGGTGGTACTGGCAGCGAAGGAAGGTCTGGCACTGAATAACGGAACCCAGATGATGACGGCAGTGGGTGTGAACGTCCTCTGGGATGCCATGAAGCTGATGAAGGTAGCGGACATCGCGGGGGCGATGACGGCAGAAGCCCTTCACGGAATTACCAAGGCTTACGATCACAAGGTGCACGACCTGCGGGGACACCAGGGGCAGAAGGATGTGGCAGAGAATCTGCTGACCCTTCTGGAAGGATCGAAGAATGCCTTCGATGTGCAGCCGTCCAAGGTGCAGGATCCATATACTTTAAGATGCATTCCGCAGATTCACGGGGCGTCCAGAGATGCCATCCGGTATGTGTATGAGGCAGTTTCCCGGGAAATCAATGCGGTAACGGATAATCCGATCGTCTTCCCGGATGAGGATGAAGTGATCAGCGGCGGAAACTTCCACGGACAGCCCATGGCACTGGCCTTTGACTTCCTGAAGATCGCCATTTCGGAACTGGCGGATGTTTCCGAGCGTCGGACGGAGCGCCTGGTGAACCCGGCACTGTCCGAGGGCCTGCCTGCCTTCCTGACCAAGCACGGCGGTGTCTGCTCCGGTTTCATGATTGCACAGTATGCAGCGGCCTCTATGGTTTCCGAAAACAAGGTTTACGACCATCCGGCCTGTGTGGATTCCATTCCGTCCTCCGGCAATCAGGAAGACCACGTTTCCATGGGTACCACCTCTGCCAGAACGGCGGCCATGGTGCTGGATAATGCACAGAAGGTCAT
This sequence comes from Bacillota bacterium, assembly GCA_029219125.1. Lineage (GTDB taxonomy): Bacteria > Bacillota > Clostridia > Peptostreptococcales > Anaerovoracaceae > RGIG7179. The sequence goes on along the minus strand of JAQXSU010000261.1, from coordinate 554 downwards.
CGGCATCGAGCTGGCCTGTGCAGCCCAGGGCATCTGGCTCCGTCAGGAGATTGGTGAAAGTCCGGTGGACAATCTGGCACCGGCCACCAGAGCGGCCTATGATTACATCCGCACCCTGTCCGATCCGGTAGACCAGGATGTGATCCTCCACGACGAACTGGTGAAATTCGATGAAATGATTAAGAACGGAAAGCTTCTGGAAGCAGTTGAAGAAAAAGTGACACTGAAATAGATTTGAAACAGAAACGAAAGATATTTTCACAGGAGGTAGAGATATGTTAGACAATAAGACCATTCAGGGAGCTATGACCATCCAGCTTGGAAATGAATACCCGGACTATCCGGCATTTCAGGAAGGCATCCGCCGGGCACCGGACCGTGGTTTCCGGCTGACGAAGGCACAGACGAAGATTGCCCTGAAGAATGCGCTCCGCTATGTACCGGAAGAGCTGCATGAGAAGCTGGCACCGGAGTTCATGGAGGAACTGACCACCAGAGGCAGAATTTACGCATACCGTTACCGGCCGGAAGGACGGATCTACGGCAAGCCGATC
>JAQXSU010000260.1 GCA_029219125.1 Bacillota bacterium | reverse complement strand
CGCGGAGTCTGAAGTTCGGACGGATCACGCCCGTAGCGTAACCGTAAGATGCGGTAATAAATAATACAGCAAAGGAAAAACGACACATGAGCAAGTTTATGAACCCGGCGCTCTCCGGTCTGGAAACTTATACCCCCGGTGAGCAGCCCCAGGATATGAAATATATCAAACTCAATACCAACGAATCCCCTTACCCGCCTTCCCCTCAGGTGCTGGCGGCAGTCAACGCACAGGAAGCTGCGGATCTGCGTCTGTATTCCGATCCGGAAAGCCGGGCGCTGAAACAGGCTCTGGCGGCGCGGTACGGTGTGGAACCGGAAAATGTGTTCCTTTCCAACGGATCCGACGATATTCTCAATTTTGCCTTTCTGGCTTTCGCCGGCGGCGGGCCGGACACCGGCAGAAAAGCATGGTTCCCGGATATCACCTATGGCTTCTATCCGGTGTTCACCGATCTGCACCACATTGTAGCCATGCAGATCCCGCTGAAAGATGATTTCACCATAGACCCGGCCGACTACTGCAGCCTGGGTGCAGACGGCGGCATGATCTGCATCGCCAACCCCAATGCACCGACCGGTCTGACTCTGAGCCTGAAGCAGATCGAGGGGATTTTGAAAGCAAACCCGGACAAAGTGGTTCTCATCGACGAAGCCTATGTGGACTTCGGTGCCCAGTCCGCCCTTCCGCTGATCCGCCAGTACGAAAACCTGCTGGTGGTTCAGACCTTCAGCAAATCCCGTTCCATGGCAGGCGCCCGGCTGGGATTCGCCTTCGCACAGGCTGCACTGATCGAAGACCTGGAAACCATCAAGTTTTCCACCAATCCATATAACATCAACCGGCTGACCAATGCCGCAGGCATTGCCGCACTAGCGTCGGATTCCTATTTTTCCGAGAACTGCAGCCGGATCATGGAAACCCGCAGCTGGACGAAAGCCGCGCTGGAGGAACTGGGCTTCACCGTCCTTCCTTCTGCGGCAAACTTTCTCTTCGCCCGGGCAGCCGGTCTCAGCGGCATGGAAGTTTACCGGCAGCTGAAGGCAAAAGGCATTCTCATCCGTCACTTCGAAAAGCCGAGGATCGCAGACTTTAACCGGATCACCATCGGCACCCGGGAAGAGATGGAAACACTCATAGAAAAAATCCGAGAAATCATCAGGGAGGTATAGCCATGAGAACCAGTGAAATCATCCGAAATACCAACGAAACACAGATCACCCTGAAGCTGAATCTGGACGGCAGCGGCGTCAGCTGCATCGATACCGGTGTCGGCTTTCTGGATCATATGCTGACCCTCTTCGCCCGGCACGGCGGCTTCGACCTGGAGGTGACCTGCTGCGGCGATACGGAAGTGGATGACCACCACACCACAGAGGATATCGGCATCTGCCTGGGCATGGCCTTTGCCGAGGCCCTGGGCGACATGGCAGGCATCACCCGCTATGGTCACATTATCCTGCCCATGGACGAAGCTCTGATCCTCTGTGCCGCCGACATTTCCGGCAGAAGCTATCTGGGATACGGACTGGAGATCCCCACCGAAAAAGTGGGCACCTTCGATACGCAGCTGACCGAAGAATTCTTCCTGGCCTTCGTCCGGAAAGCCGGCATGACCCTGCACCTGCGCCAGCTGGCAGGCACCAACTCCCACCACATCATCGAGGGAGCCTTCAAAGCCTTCGGCCGCACCATGAAACAGGCGGTTTCCATAGACCCTTCCCAGGCCGGCCGGATTCCGTCCACCAAGGGGGTGCTGTAACATGATTGCCATCGTAGATTACGGCGTGGGAAACCTCTTTTCCCTCCAAAGTTCTCTCAAATCCATCGGCGCAGACGTCACCGTCACCGGTGACCCGGCAGTCCTCCGTGCCTCCGACAAAATCCTTCTGCCCGGCGTGGGCGCATTCGGCGATGCGGCGGATAAGCTGCGGGAAAACGGTCTGGATCAGGTGGTTATTTCCGAGGCCCGCAGCGGCAAACCTCTGATGGGCATCTGTCTTGGCATGCAGCTTCTGTTTGAGGAAGGCGAAGAATACGGCATTCATCCGGGACTGGGCCTGGTACCGGGCCGGGTGGTCTCCATGAAGGGCGTGGTACCTTCCGATTACAAGATTCCCCACATCGGTTGGAATCATCTGATTTTCCCGGAGAATCGGGGCGGTCGGTGCAGTTCCGAAAAGAGTCCGATCTTCAAATATATCGAGAACGGCGACTGCGTCTATTTCGTCCACTCGTTTTATGCTGCGGACTGCCGGGAATCTGTCATAGCCGATACGGAATACGGCGCACTGCTGACCGCCGCGGTACAGAAGGACAATGTCTTCGGCTGCCAGTTCCATCCGGAAAAGAGCGGCCAGGTGGGCCTTTCCATTCTGAAGGCCTTCTGCGAGCTGTAGCATGAAAGGAGAAAAGAAAGCATGAAACTGTTTCCTGCCATCGACATATATAACGGCTGTGCGGTGCGCCTGTTCAAGGGTGACTATAACCAGATGACCGTCTACAGCGATGATCCGCCCCGCTTTGCTGCCGAATTCGCAGCCAAAGGCGCAGACTGTCTGCACCTGGTGGATCTGGAAG
>JAQXSU010000259.1 GCA_029219125.1 Bacillota bacterium | reverse complement strand
AGGAAACCATGGTTTCCCAGAGATCCTGTTTCAGGATGCGGATGCCCTCCCCTGCGGCGATGACCCTGTCCATGACCGGGTCCGCCTGGCGGAGGGCTTTTTTGATTCGGCCGTAGTCACGGCCCAGATCCAGATATTTCTTCCAGAAGGCCTCCATGCTCTCCTCAGTCTCCCCCGCCGGTCCGGCCTCCTGGGACACCACCAGTCTCCCGGCACACATGCTTCCCCCGGCGGATGGATTTTGCGAAGTATCGGGGATCAGCTTTACGTTGGCCACCCGTCCCCCGGCGATCCCGGTCCAGCTGCCGTCCGGCTCCCGGCTCCACCGGAAGCACTGGCCGCAGTCAAAAATCTGGTCCGGGCAGAAGTCCCGGACCGTCGTCTCAAATCGCATCATTTATTACTCCTCCAGCGCCCGCACTTCCACGTTGACTTCCGTCACGTTGAAGGCGGTCATCTGCTCCACTTTATCGTTGATTTCGTCCTGCAGCTGGCGGGCGATGTCCCAGACGGAAAAGCCGTGCTTCACTTTCACGGCCACCGACAGCTTGAAGGTTTCGGGCCGTGGATCCTGCACCACCCGGATCACGCTGCTGACGCCGGGCATCTGCCAGGCCACGCAGGTGACGATGTCTTCCAGCACCCGCTCATCCACGAAATACTCACCCATATAACTGTAGGTGGGCCGGACCACGGTCCGTTCTGCCGCGGCACCGGAGTCTTTGCCCCGAAAAATCCGCAGCGGGTCCATGAAATACCCGGCAAAATTCCGCTTCAGCTGCAGCGCCGGTGCGGGGATGACGTGCTTGCCCATCTTATCCCGCTGCTGGCGGGCGGTGGCCCGTTCTTCTTCGGTGGTGATATCTTCAATGAAGATTCGCTCCACCTGCTTCAGGGCATCGGTGTCCGGGAGAAGCCCCAGCCGCAGGATAATCTTATCGGTCATGCCCACGCTGGTGCCCAGAATCAGGATGGACTTCGGGTTCTTTTCGGCGATAGCCTGGGCCACCTCGTCCCGGATCTGGTCACTCTGAAACAAGGCCGTTTTCACCGCGCCGATTTTCGTCGCGTCCCGCTTGGCGGACACACCCGCCACCACCGTATTCTGATATATGAAAAGTCCGTCATCGATGATGGACTCTATCTGCTTTTTCCTGCAAAGCTCCATGGCATGAAAGCTTTTGCCCGTACCGCTTTTTCCCACCAGGGTGTAAATCTTCATACTTCTGTTCCTTCCTGCTGCCGGCCGGCTTCATCCAACCTGCTGCATCCGCCGCCGGTCCTTCCGGCTGCTCGCCTGCTGCCTTCGGCCTTCGGCCCTCGGCCGTGCTTCGCTCTGCCGCCGGCATTGTCTTTCTATCAGTTTACCACAAACTGCCGCCGGAATAAACGAAATTTTACAGAACTTCCACTTTACTATTTCGACGCATTCTGCTATAATGGATGCATCCGAAAAGATATATCTTTAATTTAGGGAGGATTTAAAAATGGCTTACAAAATTACTGATGCTTGCATCGCTTGCGGCGCTTGCGCATCCGAATGCCCAGTTGAAGCAATTTCCGAAGGCGACATCTATGTAATCGACGCTGATAAGTGCATCGATTGCGGCGCTTGCGCAGATGCTTGCCCGGTAGACGCTCCGGTAGAAGGTTAATTACATAAATAATTACCTATAACAATACCCGGTTCTCACGAACCGGGTATTTGCTTTTTTGCAGACGGCTGCCTTTTGGATGCATTTTCCCCTTTTCATGGGGTTAGTCTATCCTAATGCAACAATGAAAGCCATTTTTTTCTCCAAAAACACGTAAAATTGCCGCCTGTTTCTTTGTAATCCCGCAAAATCCTATTGATTATTTTACATATCTACCATTTTATTCTATTTTCCGAAGAGATTTTACGTGCATTTCGCCAAAAAAACGTAAATATTGTTGCATTAGATTAGACTAACCGCAGACTAACCGCAACCGGCACTGGCTGCAGCCCTTTGGAACGTGCACCTGCCAGGCGCACAGGCACAGAAAGACGCCCGGCACTTCCTTTTTATCTCATTTCAGAAGTGCCGGGCGTCCCGTTTCAGTCATTTCATTCATTTTTCAGCCGACGCACCGCGGGGGGCGAGCTTTTTCAGCCGACGCATCGCGGGGGGCGAGCTCTTTCAGCCGACGCACCGCCGACCGCCTCGGCAGGCCTCGGCAGACTGCTCTGCTAGACTGCTCGGCAGGCTGCTCCGCTACTCTGCGTCCTGCATGTAGTACGCCAGGGCGTGGAGGCTGTCGCTCATGTGCACGTTCTCCACTGCCACGTTTTCCGGCAATTCCAGGTCCACTGCGGTGAAGTTCCAGATGCCTTTCACCCCGGCCGCCACCACGGTGTCGGCC
>JAQXSU010000258.1 GCA_029219125.1 Bacillota bacterium | reverse complement strand
AATCCGCTCTTCCTTCGCCTTCATGGAGGAAGGCATCTCGTTCCGGCTCAGAATGGCTTTCGGTGCCGGAATCGGATCCGGTTCGGAAGGCTGCACCGGATCATAGGTCGGTTCTTCGTATTCTTTGCACTCGGTGATCGGGATTTCAATCTCTTCATAATCCCCGTCAATACCCACCATCAGCTTCAGGCTTCGCCCGCTGCCGGTATATTTCAGCCCGCTGACCGACACATCCATGGTGAAGGTCTGCCCTTCCCCGGAAGTCACTGCCTTGTCAATTTTGCCGCCGCTGAAGCTGTCCACCAGCCGGGTCACATCCACCAGGCTGTCATCGACAGTCTGCTTTCCTGTATGCTTCAGCTTGATGCTCAGATTTACGGTCATGCTCTTTGTGATATTGGTTTTGTCTGATGTATATCCCACAGCCACCAGCTGTCCGCCTTCGTTCTGCGCCCAGGCCGTGCCGACACAAGCCGGCAGCATGGTCAGCAGCACTGCCAGTATCAGATAGATTGTAAAACTCTTTCTCATGCACTTTTTCATATTGCGCTCTCCCCTCTGGTTCTTTTGTCGCTGACGATCTCGCCGTCTACTAAGGTCACGATCCGGTCCGCGTATTCCGTCATTTCCGGATCGTGGGATACCAGTACGATGGTCTGATGAAAGGTCCTGGCAAACCGATGAATCATCTCCATGACCTCTTTTGTAGTCTTCGAATCCAGGTTTCCTGTCGGTTCATCGGCAAACACGATATCCGGACGGGTGATAAACGCCCGGGCGATGCCTGCCCTCTGCTGCTGGCCGCCGGACATCTGCCCCGGATAATGGTCCATCCGGTTGGCCAGCCCCACGCGGCACAGCATTTTTTTCGCTTCCAGCTCCCGTACCTCCTTCGGCACGCCGCGGAACATCAGCGGCATGGCCACATTTTCCACCGCTGTCAGTTCCGGAAGCAGATTATAGGACTGAAACACGAAGCCCACATGCTTCTGCCGGAAGGCCGCAAGGCCGTTTTCGTCCAGCCGGGATACCGGTACTCCCCCTATCAGCACCTGTCCCCGCGTCGGTTTCTCCAGACCCGCCAGCTGATTCAGCAGCGTACTCTTCCCGGAACCCGACGTACCGAAAATACAGCAGATTTCCCCTCGCATGATGGACAGATTGATGTCTTTCAGTGCCACGACACGTTCTTCACCCATGATGTATTCTTTTCTCAGCCGCCTGACTTGTATGACAGGCTGGTTGCGATGACATGCTTGTTCCATGGTCCATTCTCCCTTCTGCAGTTTCAGTATAGCAGATCATTCTTTCCCAAGTCTTTCGGAAATCTTAAGATTTCTTAAGGTTTTGCCTTTTTCTTTCTTACTCTGTTTTTCTGAGCAAAATCTCAAATTCCGTGCTGTATCCTCCCGCTGACGGTTCCAGCAGCCGGACGCTGCCTCCATGTGCCTGGATGATCCTGCGGGTGATGGCCAGACCCAGGCCGCTGCCTCCGCTGCCGCCCCGGGCTTCATCTCCCTTTATGAAAGGCTCGAACAGCGTCTCCCGCATGGCAGGAGGAATACCGTTTCCGTTATCCGCCAGCACAATCCTTGCACACGGAAAATCACCGCTGCCCCGTTCCACCTCACTCACGGAAACCACCAGCACCGTTCCCAGGCTGTTATGGCGCAAGGTATTATACAGAATATTATCCAGTGCTCTTCGCATCTGCCCGCTGTCAATCATGCAGTATATGGCCTTCTCCTCCGGAATAAAGGCCCGCAGGGAAAATCCGGACAATTCAATTTCGTTATACCGGTCCGCCAGATACCCCCGCATGAATTCACAGACATCCATCCTGCGGGTCTGCAGGGTAAAGGCAGGATGTTCCACCTTGCTGAATTCGTGGAAGGAATTGACAAGCTCGGTCAGTTCCGCCGCCTTGGTATCGATCAGCTGCAGATAGGTGTCCATCTTATCTTCCGGCACCTTGCCGTCCCGTATGGCCCGGGTATAACCGGAAATCACCGTGATCGGCGTTTTCAGGTCATGGGAAATATCCGCCAGCAGCTTCTGCCGCTCGCCGTCCATTTTCTGACGCTGGGCTTCACTTTCTGCCAGCCGGTCTGCCATCCGGTCGAAGTTCTTTCCGATCTGCCGGATCTCCCACGGTCCTTCCAGATGACCGGTCCTGGCGTCACTGCCGGCGGCCAGACTTTCGATGGCACGATTGAGCCGCACCAGCGGAGTTTTAATCTGCCGGTTGATCCACAGCAGGAAAAATCCCAGCACCAGCGCATACATGGGCAGCAGCACCAGAAACAGCCGGTTGGCCTTGGCGCTCATATCGTAATAATCCTGATACTCCTTTACTCTCGACATTCCCACCAGGGTCCTTCCATCCTCCAGGCTGCAGTGATAGAATTCAAACCCGGGCACCGCATCCCCCCGAAGAAAAGAGACCTCGCCGGGCGTGTAGATTTTGCGCCCATCCCCGAAGCCGCCGTCCACCACCTCCAGATCTTCATTGAGAATCATGACCAGTTCTTCATCCTCTTCATAGAGATATTTGGTGAAGATGTACTCTTTGTCCCCATCAGGCGTCAGAAACGGGGTGCACACCACATAGGAATAGGCATCGTAATCCTGCATGCATTCCAGTTCCCCTGCGGTAAATCCCTTCTCCATGGCTTCCGAAGAGCCGTATGCCAGGGTCCCGTCCTCGTTCAGCACAGCGAATGCCCCGCCTTTCCCCAGGTATTTTTCGATGGATACTTTCTCATAGTTTCCTGCATTGAGATCCCCATTCTGCCGCAGATTGTCGTAGTCCGGGATCCGGCTCAGGTGATCATAATAGAGTCCGCTGATCTGAAATACGCAGACGGTCAGCACCAGCAGTGTGGCCGTAAACAGCAGAAATCCGCGGGCCAGCAGCACCACCAGCCTGCCCTTTTTTTCGTTATTCTTCAAACTTATATCCCACCCCTCTTACGGTGATAATATGTACAGGACGTTTCGGGTCGTCCTCCAGTTTTTCCCGGATTCGGGAAATGTGCACCATGATGGTGTTTTCGTCACTCTCAAAATACTCACCGCTGACGGTTTCATACAGCTGGACTTTGGTGTAGATCCGGCCGGGGTTTCGCATCATCACCGACAAAATCTTGTATTCCATCGGTGTCAGGGGAATCGAGGTCTCTCTTTTGGTCAGGGTGTGGGAGGAAAGATTCAGGCAGAAATCGCCGGCTTTCACCACTTCAGCTGTGCTGCCTGTCCGCCGCAGCAGGGCTTTGACCCGGGCCACCACCTCCAGCGGGTTGAAGGGTTTCGTCATAT
>JAQXSU010000257.1 GCA_029219125.1 Bacillota bacterium | reverse complement strand
CAGCCAGTCATCCTCGTCCGCATCCAGCGCCTTGGAAATCACCGCAACGCCGAGGTTGCCCACCACATGGGTGCTGCGTCCGGAGGCCTTGAATATCTCACCGGTCAGCGTGGTGGTTGTGGTCTTGCCGTTGGTCCCGGTAATTGCCACGAAATGGCCCCGGGCGATCCGATAGGCAATTTCCAGTTCCCCGATGATCTCCACACCTTCTGCTTCCGCTTCACGGATAAACGGCAGCTCCGGATTGACACCCGGGCTCAGAATCATCATGTCAAACTGGCTCATATCCTCCGGCACGGTACCCAGATACAGCCCCAGATTTTCTCCTCCCAGAGAACCGGTCAGGAAGTTGATCAGCTGACCGTCCACCTGGTCCGGCGATTTGGAATCCTGCACGGAAACCTCAGCCCCCAGCTTCAGCATGGCCTGAACGGCTGCAATGCCGGATTTCCCCAGTCCGACCACCAGCACGTGTTTTCCCTTTATGTTCTTTGTGTTCATGTTTTCCATCCGAATCACCTCGACTTTCTTTCTCGTCTTTATCTTTGTCTTTCTAAATCATACTATAATACATCAATACATCTGTCAGATATTCATAATCAGAATGGCCAGCAGGCAGAAAAGCAGTGTCAGTCCCCAGAACATGGCCACCACTTTCCGTTCATTCATGCCGCAGAGCTCGAAATGATGGTGCAGCGGCGCCATCTTGAACACCCGCTTACCGGTTTTTTTGAATACAGCCACCTGAATGACCACAGACAGGGCCTCCATCACATAGATCAGCCCTGCAACGGCCAGCAGAAACTCCATTTTCATCATGACGGCACCTGCAGCAAGGGCGCCGCCCAGTGCCATGGAACCGGTGTCTCCCATGAAGATCTTCGCCGGATTCCGGTTATACATGAGGAATCCCAGACAGCCGCCTGCAATACCGCCGAAAAACAGCACTTCGCCGGTAAAGCCGAAGACCGTACCACCGATCACCATGAAGAAGGCGACCAGTGTGGTCACGCCGGAGGCCAGGCCATCCAGACCGTCGGTCAGGTTCACCGCATTGCTCATGGCAACCATGACGAAAACGATAAACGGCACATAGAGCCAGCCGAAATCCACATATACGTCAAACAGCGGGATCCAGACCTCTGTACCGCCGCCTGCCATGCCGCCGGAAAAATATGCGGCGTACACAGCGAAGGCCAGGGAAAATGCCAGCTGCATGATAATCTTCTGTTTCGGGTTCAGTCCCAGATTATTTTTTTTGATCGCTTTTTCATAGTCGTCAATGAAGCCGATCAGGGCGAAAAGCACCATGACGATCATGGGAACCAGTGTCTGGTGGGTCAGGGTCCCGTTGGCCAGGTTCACCAGCAGCGCAGAAACCACCGCACCGGTGATGATGGCAATGCCGCCCATGCTCGGCGTTCCCGTTTTTTTCAGATGTGACTGCGGCCCCTCTTCCCGGACATACTGCTGGAACTGCTTCTTTTTCAGAAAAGGGATCAGCTTTCCCGTGACAAATCCGCTGATCACCCACGCGATGACTAAAGTAAATACTGCAAAAATAAGGGGTGTATACATTTTTCTTTCTTACTCCTGTTCTTTATCCTCAAAGATTTTTTTCACGACTTTTTCCATCTCCATGCTGCGGGATCCTTTCACCAGCACCACGTCACCCGGTCGGATCAGCTGATCCAGATCCCTGATCAGTTCCTCCCGGCTGTCATAATGCTTCACATGATCCTCCCCGAGATAAGGTGCCGCGCCCAGACCGATATATCTGGCATGATCCCCCACCGTCACCAGGAAGTCTATGTGCTGCTCTCCGGCATAAGCACCCACCTGACGGTGGAATGCCCGGCTTTCCGGTCCCAGTTCCTTCATGTCGCTTAGAATGGCGACCTTGCGGATTCCCTTGGTGGCAAGGAGGGTGTTGATGGCAGACCGCATGGATTCCGGCGCCGCATTGTAAGTATCGTCGATGACCTTAATGCCGTTTTTCCCCCGGACATTCAGCCGCTTTGCGGTCAGTTCCGCCTGCTGCAGGCCGCATACCGCTTCCTCCGGTCCGATCTCCAGAAGTTCTCCCACCGCAATGGCCAGTGCGGAATTCATGGCATTATGCGCCCCCGGTACCGGAAGCGCCACTTCATACTGTTTATGATTTCGGTCCAATGTGTATTTTATACCTTTATCGCCAAAATCGCAAACATTAGATACGATAAAATCACTTTTTCCGTCATTTCCCACCGTGACCACCCGGTAATCTCCGGCCACCATGTCCTTCTGCAGCAGATCACAGCTCTGGTTGACCACCAGGACCGACTCCGGCGTGAAATACCCGGTCACCTCCATTTTCGCCTGGCGGATGCCCTCCCGGCTCCCCAGATTTTCAATATGGGAAATCCCGATGGTGGTGATGACGGCGATATCCGGACGCACCATATCCGCCAGCACATCGATCTCGCCCCGGCTGTCCATGCCCATTTCCAGCACGGCGACCTCCAGATCCTCATCAAAAGACAGGATCGTCAGCGGCAGGCCGAATTCATTGTTGTAATTCTTCTGGTTTCTGCCTGTCTTATAGCGGGTGGAAGCCACATAATAGAGCATGTCTCGGGTACTGGTCTTGCCCACGCTGCCGGTGACGGCAATCTTTTTTTTCAGCGGCAGAGCCGCAATATAATACTTCGCAAGCTGCTGAAGGGCCCGCAGGGTGTCCGGCACCAGAATGATGCTGACGTCGTCTTTTTTCAGTCCCATTCCCCCCAAAACATCCTCGCCCGGCGCTTTCTCTTCGTCGGAGATAACCAGCAGCCGGCACCCTCTTTTCAGCACATCTGCCAGATAATCATGGCCGTCTGCCCTGGCTCCTTTCATGGGAAAGAACCCGTTTTCCGCTGTCACTTCTCTGGAATCGATGCATGCACCCCGCATAAAATGATCCATACTTCCCTGCAGCAGTCTGCCGCCGGTCTGATCCAGAATTTCCTTCACCGTGATGTTTTTCATGTTCTGTTTTCCCCCGTATGATCCTGAAAATCTCTGATTTTCATAATATAGTCTCTGACAATTTCTCTGTCATCGAAATGTATTTTTTTCTCTCCCGTCAGCTGCCAGGTTTCATGTCCCTTGCCGGCGATGAGTACAATGTCGTCTTTTTCTCCCAGCCGGACTGCTTCCCGGATGGCCTCCGCCCGGTTTTCCACCGTCTGCCAGGTTCCCTTCAATCCGCCCTCGTCTCTGACTTCCTCTATGGCTTGAACGATGTCGGCGATGATGGCTTCCGGCTTTTCCTTCCTCGGATTATCCGAGGTGACGATAATCCGGTCAGCCAGCTCTGCAGCAGCCCTTCCCATTTCTTTTCTCCGGTTTCTGTCACGATTGCCCCCGCAGCCGAATACAACGATGAGCTGCCGCGGCCCATAGACTCTGAGATCACGCAGCAGCTGGCGCAGCGCCAGCCCGTTATGGGCGTAATCTACCAGAACGCAGGTCTTTCCTCCCGTATCCACCGGCTCCACCCGGCCCGGCACACGGACCTTTTTCAGGGCTTCCTCTATGACACTCCACCCGATGCCGCAGGATCTGGCCGCCGCCGCTGCGCCGGCGGCGTTAAAGGCCTGAAAGAGTCCCGGCAGACCCAGCGACAGTTTCCGCTCTGTCTGGGAACACCGCTCCTCCAGAAGGAAGGACGTCCCCAGCCCGGTATCATCTTTCGTCAGCTCCAGATGGCTGCACCGGAAATCGGATCCGGCCTGCTGCCCGAAGGAAAGAATTCTCTGAGGCAGGATGCCTCCGTGCTCCGTTTCCTTCTGTCTTGCTTCCTGCTGCCTTTCTTCCAGCAGCTCCCGCCAGGCAGGCTCATCTTCCAGAATGACGGCCGTCCTGCACTGGGAAAAGAGGGTGCTTTTCCAGTATGCGTATTCTTCGAAACTTTCATGCTCCCCCGGTCCGATGTGATCCGGACTCAGATTGGTGAAAATCCCCAGATCAAAAGGCACGCCGCAGACCCGGCTCTGCATCAGACCCTGGCTGGATACCTCCATAATCACGGCCAGGCAGCCGCCGTCGGCCATCTGCCGGCACCAGCGCTGCACATCCAGCGACTGGGGCGTCGTCCGTTCCGCTTCCCGGAAGTGGCCTTCCCAGCCGTTTTCCACGGTACCGATGAGACCGGTGCGGATTCCCGCTTCCTCCAGAATGGCCCGGAGCATGTAGGTGGTGCTGGTCTTTCCCTTGGTGCCGGTCACAGCCACCGTAAACAGACTGTCACAGGGATTGCCGTAAAAACGGCTGCTCATGAGAGCAAGGGCCTTTCGCACATCCTCCACCAGGAGAACCGTGGGAGGCCGGCTCTGCGGATTTTGCGGGGAATTCAAAAAGAGAGATTCCTGGACGATAAACACCTCCGCACCCCGTGCCTGTGCTGCCTGCACATAGGCAAGCCCGTTCTTTTCCGATCCGGGAATGGCGAAAAATGCCGACCCGGCTTCGGCTTCATCTGAAAAGTAAATCAACGAGTTCACGTCTTTTTCCATGGTGCCCTGCAGCAGCGTATACTGCAGGCCTTCGGTCAAAGCAGCAAGCTTCATAAGCGATTTCCTTTCTCAGAGCTTTTATAAGACTATTCTTTATAAATATAAACCACGGAATTACGCTTCACCTTGGTTCCGGCCTTCGGATACTGGGCCGCAACGATGAAGTTGTCGTCATCCTTTGTATTTTTCGGACGGCTGTACTTCAGTTCCTTGCCGCCGATGATGCCTACGGCTTCACTGAATTCCTTCCCGACCACATCGGGAACCACCGTGTAATTTCCGTCGATGGCAGCCTGCTCTTCTTCGGTGTACTCCGGCTCCACGCCCAGATACCGCAGGGTATCCTGCAGCACGGATTTTGCCACAGGCGCAGCAACCTGGGAACCGTAGAAGGCGCCCTTCGGACTGTCCACGACCACCAGAATGGAAACCTGCGGATCGTCCATCGGCGCCATGCCTATGAAGGAGGAATAGTAGTAGCTGCCGTATTTTCCGGTGCCCACATCCACCTTGTTGGCCGTTCCTGTCTTTCCGCCGACCCGATATCCGCTGATCTTGGCATTTCCGCCGCCGCCTTCGGCAACCACATATTCCATCATGTCACGCATTTCCCGGGCTGTTTTCGAGGACAGCACCTTGCGGACAATCGTCGTATCGAATTCCTTCACCACGTTTCCCTCGGAATCGGTGAGGGCCTTTACATAGTGCGGCTGCAGCAGGTCGCCGCCGTTGCCGATGGCATTGATGGCGGTCAGCAGCTGAATCGGCGTCACGGAGATACTCTGGCCGTAACCCATGGTGGCCAGTTCCACCGGCCCTACGTCTTCCAGGGCATACATGATGGAACTGGTTTCGCCCGGATAATCCACCCCGGTTTTGTCCGTGATTCCATACAGATTCAGATATTTATAGAACGCCGTCTTTCCCATTTTCGTCGCGATCTTGGCATGGGCCGGGTTGCAGGAATTTCCCACCGCCTCCTTGACGGTCTGGGTCCCGTGATCTCTGGCGCTCCAGCAGTGCAGGTTGATCCCTGCGATGTTCACATAGGTATTGCAGCTGAAGGTGTCAGACGTGGTGATGGCCCGGTCCTCCAGGGCAGAGGATACGGTGATCAGCTTGAAGGTGGAACCCGGCTCGTAGGTATCGCTGACGATGGGGTTTCTCCAGAGCTTGAAGAGATACTTGTTCTGCTCTTCCGTGGTAAGTTTCTCGAATTCCTCCAGCTCCTCTTCATCATCCGGCTGGGTGGCATTGTTGGGGTCGAATCCCGGCGATACCACGCTGGCCAGGATCTCGCCCGTATTTGGATTCATCACCAGGCACATGATCCGGTCGGCTTTGGTCTTTTCCATGCCCTCCGCCACGGCCTTTTCCGCATAGTACTGGATGGCTTCATCGATGGTCATGACCACATTGAGACCGTCCTGTGCTTCATGATATTCCTCGGAACCGTCCACCAGTTCGTTTCCGGCTACGTCGATATTTCGTACCCACCGGCCGGA
>JAQXSU010000256.1 GCA_029219125.1 Bacillota bacterium | reverse complement strand
CCGCCGGGGAATTCGGCATGATGCAATTTCCCGATGGTTGCGGCGGTTCCATGTATTATGAGAACTTCGCATCCGTGACACAGCTGGTGCAGCTGGTCAGTGCTGCAGATCCTTCCCTGACGAACGGCCTGAAAATCGCTGCGGCACTGAAGGCTTCGGATGCAGCTTCAGTCACCACTCCGGTGACCGGAGCTGTCGACGCCTGGGCACGGCGGGCAGCGCTTGGTCTTTCTTCACTGATCCATATCTTTAACCCGCCATGCCTGGTGCTGGGCGGCGGCATCATGGAAAGCGCAGAAATCTTTCGCCGCGTTCGCCGGGAAACGCAGGCCCTGCTGGCACCCGGCTTTGAAACCGTTCAGATCCGACCGGCTGCTCTGGGGAACCAGGCAGGTATGCTGGGAGCAGGCTATCTGACTCTCGAAGAAATATCGCATTGACCTTTTACTGTGCTTTCCCGCGGCTGACAATCTGCAGCCGGTCTGCAATCACTGCCTCACGAATATCATTGCTTCCCTCTGCACGGGTCACGAGATACATTTCATCATACAGATTTACCGTGGAGCAGCAGTGGCCCGGAATCACCTGCACCATATCTCCGACCTGGAAAGAATGCGTTCCGTAAAACGCCGTATGTTCTTCACTGAGATTGATGGATTCGTATGCATGCCCCACAAGTCCCGGATTTCCCTGATCCGGGCAGATGCTTTTGATTCCCGCATCGATGACGAAATGATCCGGTCCGGCAGAAACAACCGTTGCCATCACATAGAGCGCATTCCGGAATACCGTATTCATTCCCTGATAAGCCATGTCAAGGAAAATAAAAGAGCCTGACTGGATTTCCGTATACACTGCGCTCTTTGTCTTCAGTGCCACAGTACCGGTACTTCCTCCGCTGACCTCACGGCTCTCGATGCCTCGCTCCGAAAGATAAGCCAGCAGTTCTTTCAGCCGCTTTTCATTGGCCGCAGTGGCTGCCTCCCGTTTTTCTTTCTCATATTCATGGGCCAGGTTCCCTGCATAAGCCTGCACGCCGTCGTAGCTTACTCCCGGCAGTTCTTCCAACAGTGCCGCCAGACGGTAAAACTCTTCAAACGTCGTCACACCGCACCGGTTCATCCCGATATCCAGCTCCACATAGCAGTGGATCTGCGTACCTGCCAGAACCGCAGCCGCAGAAAGTGCTCTGATATTTTCCTCCTGATCCACACATACTGTCAGACAGCATCTGCCCGCCAGATGCGCCAGTCTGGAGATCTTCGACGGCTGCACCACCTGATTTGCGATCAGGATATCTTCAATTCCTGCATTGGCCAGGTCTTCTGCCTCAGATAGCTTGGAGCATGTAATGCCGCAGGCTCCGTGCTCCAACTGCAGCCGGGCGATGACCGGGGATTTATGGGTTTTATAATGAGGCCGCAGCTTCAGCCCGGTTCCCTCCAGCAGCCCGTTCATCCGCTGCAGATTCTCCTCCATTTCCTGCCGGTCAATGACCAGAGCAGGTGTTTCCAGGTTTTTCACTTTCATATTCCGTTCTCCTCCTCTTCTTCCACTAGTTTACCACATCTTCTGATGCATTGCACGATGGTTTTTATCTGACCATCAGCGCACGGTTTGTTTTAACTAATTCAACAATATAGGCAAAAAAAATCAAAAAAGCACGTAATAATTTCCATTTTTTTACTCAAAATCGTGGATTTTCAGTGTTTTTGGCCTGTTTTTATGCTTTTTCACTTCTTTTTTACGTGCATTTTTGAAAAAAATCTTTGATATTGTTGAGTTAGACATGGCAAACCCTAATGTCAGAGAACTCATACATGTTCCGTTTGACTAGCATAAAAAAGTGGCTTCGCCACATCAGTGTAGTCAAAGTATTTCACTCTGGCTACACTTTTTCTTTATCTGAACCTGATTTTCATGTACAATAGAATCAGGTGATAAACATGTCAGCTCATTTTACCATCAAACGTATTTTAAAGGACCATTGGGATTCCTTCCTTGAAGAAACACCAAATGTCCGATCTGTCGTCATTGATGAGGTCGACAGGGTTCTCTCTTGTGGTGACCCTAAAATGGGTTTTGCTCTCTACAAGTGTCCTCGCTGCGAGAGCGTCCGTTTCGTTCCGTTCCGATGTCACTCCCGTTTCTGCAGTACCTGCGGCACCGCTTATCAGGATAACCGTGCTGCCTCCATTGAAGAAAAGCTCATTAATTGCAGACATCGTCATATTGTTTTTACCATCTCT
>JAQXSU010000255.1 GCA_029219125.1 Bacillota bacterium | reverse complement strand
TTTTTCCGTCAGCACATGCTCCCGGTCTGCCATGGAAACGGCCTGCTCAATGATGTTTTCCAGTTCCCGCACATTCCCGGGATACTCGTAGCTTCGCAGCTTTCTGGCTGCACCGTCTGAGATCATCCAGATTTCCTTGCCGAATCTTTTATTGTGTTTCTCCAGGAACCGCTCTGCCAGCACGATAATATCCCCCGCACGTTCCCGCAGGGGCGGAATAGAGATATTCACCACATTCAGCCGGTAATACAGGTCTTTTCGCAGTTTTCCGTGGGCCATCAGATCCTCCGGCGGCTCATTTACCGTGGCGATGATCCGCACATCCACAGGGATGTCCTTCATACCGCCCACCCGGCGGATATAGTTTTCCTGCAGTACACGCAAAAGCTTGCTCTGCAGGTCATATGGCATGGCACTGATCTCATCCAGCAGCAGTGTTCCGCCGTTTGCCTGCTCGAAGAGCCCGGCCCGATCCACCGCACCTGTGAATCCGCCCTTGGCGGTTCCGAAGAGCATGCCCTCCAGCAATGGCTCCGGGATGGCAGCACAGTTCTGGGCCAGGAACGGTTTGTCTTTTCGTGGACCGGCATAATGAATACTCTGGGCAAACAGTTCTTTTCCGGTTCCCGTCTCGCCGAAGATGAAGACGGATGCATCATTGCCCGCTGCCCGCCTGGCCCGGTTCACCACTTCCAGGAAGTTCTCACTCTCTCCATACAGATCGTCGAAGGAATACCTTTTAATCCCGTCTTTTCTGGCGGGGCTTCCTTCCCCGCTCAGTTCCATTAGTTTATCAGACATCTGCCGGATATCGGTGATGTCCTTGGCTACTTCAATTGCCGCCACCGTTTCTCCGTCTACGATAACCGGCAGGGTACTGTTGATGGTGGTGACCTCCTTGCCGTAAAGGTTCTTATAGGTCTGCTGCTGCCGCACGGTAGACTCGTTCTTTTTCAGCGCCTTGAACATGGTGGACTCGTCCAGATTAAAATCCGGGAAAGCTTCGTGGAACTTCTTCCCCAGCACGTCCTCCACATTGACCTTTTCCAGATCTGCCATGGTGTGGTTATAAAAGAGGCCTTTTCCCTCCCTGTCCACAATATAGATACCCTCGTCCACCAGGTTGATCAGTTCGTAAATAATCTTCTTATAGTATTCCGCTTTCATTCGGACACCTCCTCCGATGACTCTTCATGCAGCGTCGGTCCGATGACCTTCTGTATATATTCCCGGTATCCGCCGGCCAAATGGTATGCGTCATAGCCTGCATCCAGCAGAAGCTCCGTAATCGGCCGGCTGATCTCCCCCACCTGACAAAACACACAGATCTTTCTGTCCCGGGGCAGTTCATAAAGGCTGCCGATCTCATCCACAGGCAGATTCACTGCATCCGGCAGACTTCCAAAAGAAAACATGGTCTTACTGTGCACATCCAGCAAAAGGGCATTCTCAAAGGGATGCTCCAGATATTCACAGATATCCATTTCCCGCTCTTCTAACCGCATGTCAGCACCTCGTAGTCTGCCCTGTTTTCCTTCACACTGCAAATCGTTTTCTGGCTGCCGCAAATCGGGCAGTACACTTCCGCTTCTGCCTCCATCTCCCGGAATTCCATGTTCAGCCCGTCGAAATACAGCACCCGTCCGGTCAGAAGCTGTCCGATTCCCAGCAGATACTTGACTGCTTCTACAGCCTGTATGCTGCCAAGGACCCCGACGGCCGCTCCCAGCACCCCTGCCTGAGCGCAGGTCATCGTCCCATCATCTCCCGGCACCTCCGGCAGCAGACACCGCAGGCACGGTCCTTTCCCCGGGACATAGGTCATAACCTGGCCCTGAAGCTTTACGATTCCTGCATGTGCATACGGCTTGCACGCCAGCACGCATGCGTCATTGATGAGAAATTTCGATGGAAACCGGTCTGTGGCATCAATGATAAAGTCGTAGTCTGCAATAGTTTCTTCTATATTATCTGCTGTCATTCTTTCATGGTACAAAACCGTCTCCACATCCGGATTCAGCCTGCTTATAAATGCGGCCGCACTTTCCACCTTTTCCATGCCCAGTGTTTCTGTACTGTGGATCACCTGCCGCTGCAGATTCGATAAATCCACCCGGTCATCATCGGCAATTCCGATCCGGCCCACGCCGGCCGCTGCCAGATACATCATGGCCGCAGATCCCAGCGCCCCGGCGCCAATCACCAGAACCTTCGAAGAAAGGAGATTTTTCTGCCCTGCCACACCGATCTCGCTCAGCACGAAATGCCTGGAATAACGCTGCAGCTGCTCGCTTGTAAATGCCATACTTCCGCCTCCTCCGCTCTTTCTTTTTCCTTTATTCCGCCTTTAGTATAACATAAAAAAACGCCAGGTGCAAATATTTTTGCACCTGGCAGAACTACTCTTTTTCCGGCGATTCCAGCGGTGGCTGTTGCTTCGTCTGTGAAAGACGCAATTCATCCAAAACCCATACAAATCAAGCAAAAAATATCCAAAAGGGTCGGGTGATATTGTGTGCGATGCAGCCGTACACAGCAAAAACTTTGAAAACTGTAGGAAAAATACCGATTTTT
>JAQXSU010000254.1 GCA_029219125.1 Bacillota bacterium | reverse complement strand
CCCTGTAGAAATCTTCATCCATCAGTTCCATTCCAATCGGCACCCCATCTGCGTTCTTTGCGATTTTCCAAAGTGCTCTTCCCTGTTTATAGAATGTCACCATGTAATTTCCATCTGTAATGACCTGGCCGACATTGATATCTGAATCCGCTTCCATCTCCCAGCGCCTGCCTGTCGTCGTATCAAGGCAATAGATATGCGCAAACTCGTCGGTATTATAAAAAACATAATCGCCCGCTGCCGATTCACCGATATACCAGCCCTGCGGTCTTTGCAGAAGATTGTCTCTTCCATCTGCCCGCACAACGTATACTTCACTGTAATCAGAACTTGTATAAAACCAGATCGCATCTCCGATTTTCTCCGCATTCTGGTATTTGACAGATGTGTTCTCAGGCAAAATGGAAACTCCATTTTCGAGAAGATCATAATCACTTCCTGTCACTGTTCTTCTGCATTCCAAGACTCTGTTGCCAATCCGGTATATTTCATATTCTGTATTTGCGTAATTATATTTTTCTTCTACAGTTTCCAGAACTTCTCCGGATCTACCATCCAGAATCATTCTTGTGCGCAGCCTGTTATCCGTGTTCTCCAGCGTAAGAAGCACATTTCCGTCTGTCATCAGATCCATATCCATGCATTTGCAGAAAGACGGATCAGCCTCATAAAGCATCTGCCGCTCCCCTGTTTCGTGAGGCATTACGCCCAGTGTATGCCCCTGAATATAATATACGCCGTATGGATTCACATCCCAGGTATCCTCCCAGAAGGTATGCAATACTCTGCAATGTTCTTTCCCTGGTGTCCCTTTCCAAATGCCGCTGTGCTCCACTTTGTAATAGTATTCGCCTTCTACGAATGCAGCCTTTTCCGTGTCTTCACACCCGACATAATCAGAACCGGAAAGATAGAAATCCAGCCGCCCTGCCACAAAAAAACCTGCAGTAAAAACAGCAAGAACAATGCAGATTCCTGCCAGGGCAAGGAATCGCTTCCGGTTTTCTGCGGACTTCATAATAATAACCTCTCAGAATCCGCATGCTTCTTCACCAGCTCCACGAAATATTCGAAGAAAGGCAGAAAGTCCGGTGTCCGGTCATCCCAGATATTCCCGGTCAGACGCTCCGGATGGAACTGGGTCGCCAGAATCGGCAGTGTGTCATGCTCATAGGCTTCCACGATTCCTTCAATGGAACGTGCCGTGACATGCAGTCCCGGTGCCAGATCCTTCACCGCCTGATGATGGGTGGAATTGGTCCGGAACCTTTCACCAAACAGCTGATACAGCACCGAGCCTTCCTCCGCATATACCTCATGGCGTATCTCCGTGTTCATATGTACCCAGCCCTTCTGCGCCAGCAGATCCTGATACAGGGTTCCGCCCAGGCAGACATTGATCAGCTGGCTCCCGCGGCAGATGCCCAGAATGGGTTTCCCCCGCTTCAGGAACGCTTCAAACAGCGGCTTCTCGAAGGCCGTACGTTCAGGCAAAGGCTTCACGCTGTCATTGAGCTTTTCTTCTCCGTAGAGTTCCGGATCCATGTCCGCTCCGCCTGTAAGCAAAAGACCGTCGCAGAGATCTGCCATTTCCTCTGCGCAGACCCCGCAGGTGACCATGGGAATGCCTCCGGCCTGAAACACCGCATTGGTGTAAGTCTGGTGCAGTTCCGTGATCCTGCGCCGCGAATCGCTTTCCATCGTTTTCACATCTGAAGATACACAAATCAAGGGTTTTCCGTTTAACATACTTCACCTCATGCAGCATCACCTGCCGCATCATTTCTAATAACTGGTTTTACTCATCGTATTCAATGATCTTGCCGCAAGTCGGACACTCCACCTGAATCGGTGCAGACCATTTCAGCAGATCCATCATTTTGATCAGCTTCAGTTCACCACAGTACGGGCAGCGAATCTTACGGGACCGCACCAGCAGACCCACGATGGCGATCACCATTCCTGCTGCAAAGAACATGGCATTTTGTGTCGCACAGGCAATACAGATTAAAATCACGAACAGTCCCAGGCACGCCAGAACAAACCGTGCCGCTTTTCTAGAAATCTTCTTCATTCCGCTCTCTTTTATCCTTTCTTTCTGATTTATCTTTTGCGAAGGATGCGTCCATAGATTCGATCCTCTTCGCTCTCTTTAACAACTTCAATCCTGCCGTCATTGATGAATTTCCCAATCCGCAGATGGAGCCATCCGTCCCAGATTCCCAGCTGCTGCTTCAGCACTCTGCCGATCAGCCGGCCTTCCCGCACTTCCTCCTCCGTAGATTCGAAGGCATCCAGCAGAAAGCTGTCATAGAAATCATCCTCCACGCTGACCACACGCCCGCTCATCACGGCACGCAGCGGTGCATTTTCTCTTCGAAGCTCTTCCCACCGCATCGCACACACTTCGCAAAATCTCTGCGGCAGAGCGTGTCCGTTTTCTTTCAGCTTTCCCCACAGTCCGGGTTCCACTTCTCCCCAGGTCTGCATCTGTTTCAGGGTGTCCGTCGATTCCTCATAGATCCACCCCGGCAGCTTCACCGCGGTGATTTCTCTGCAGGAAATGCCGAGACGATGGATTTTCCAAAGAAACCAGAGCAAACCGCAGGCTTCATCCGGATTGTCGCTGTACCAGATCCGAATCGGCTCACCCTCCCGGATTCGCTGAAGTGCCTGCTCCAGGTTATCCATCCGCTTTTCGCCGAACTCCTCTTCGGAAATGTCTCCCACACTCAGGCTATATCCCAGATCGTACACATCTCCGGTGCTTCCCTCCATTGGAACTGCAGCTTCCCAGCGTTTCCGCTCCTGTTCATGATGTTCCTGTATGATCTTCGCTTTTTCGGCCTCGGAAAGCGGTTCTCCCCCACGGACGCCATAATACATCATTGCCGGCGCTGCGTCAGGATAAGGCCCTCTGCCATAGGAATACGCCTCTTTCAGACAGGCGCAGGCGCTTTCGCTGAATACAATCTCAACCATCGTTTCCCCCCCTTGATCTAAAGCTTCTCTCAAGCTGACGCTTCCTGTTTTCTAGTAAAAGAGTTTTGTATATTCCGTCTGGGTGTCGGCAATATGATAAATGTATATTGTTTCCTGAATAATTCGATAAATAGCCACATGCTTTTCACAAATAACCATCCGGTAGCCTATTTCATTTAACCACTCATCTGGCGTCAGGGATCCGGAATACGGAAAGCGTTCAAGACGTTCAATATGATTCAGGATATTATCTGTGACTTTCAAAGCTGTTTCCAAATTGAACTGCATATAGTACCAGTCTTCAATCTGCTTGAGATCTACCCAGGCGGTTGGAAGGATTTTAACCTTATAACTCACAGCGTCTCTCCCTCAGCTTATCTCTTGCTAC
>JAQXSU010000253.1 GCA_029219125.1 Bacillota bacterium | reverse complement strand
GGGTGTTTTCTGCGCGGAATGCGCTGCAGTTCGGTACGATTCCGCCAGCACTGCTGCTGGGCGGATTCCTGGCGGATTATGTGATGGAACCGCTGATGGCTTTCCCGGATCGGTTTCCGGCAAAGATACTTTCTGTTTTGGTGGGCAGCGGTGCAGGAAGCGGCATGGCTGCCATGTTCCTGTTCACAGGAATTTTTGGCGGGGTGTTTTGCATGGTCATCTCCAAAAGAAAAGAAATTCGCATGCTGCAGCAAAATGTTTTACAGTAAAAGAAATTGTTTTGCCTGCGGCAGTTCGGAACGCATTCCGGTGCGGGCGGACAGGCGAGCGGACGGCGGATTTTCGGGGCAAAATCGGCTTCGGCGGCAGTTGTGCCGGGTGGCACGGATTTTGCGATATTACGATATTATCTGACGATAGATTTTTCTATGATACAGGAGGAAAAATGATGGATGTGAAGAATCTGATGAAAACTTATCCACAGCTTGAGGCAATGGCGCGGGCGGAGGAAATCTACTGGACCAACCCGGATTCGGGATGCGAAAGAGAACTGCCTTTCGGCATGAAAGATATTGACGACGCAGAAGCCAGACTTGCACGTTTTGCGCCGTATATAAAGAAGGCGTTCCCGGAGACCGAAAAAACCGGAGGCATCATTGAGTCCCCGCTGACCGAAATTCCAAAAATGAAAGAAGCGCTGGAAAAAGAATGCGGTAAATTCGGCGGCCGGCTGTTCCTGAAGTGCGACAGCCATCTGGCGGTATCCGGCTCCATCAAAGCCCGGGGCGGCATTTACGAAGTACTGAAATTTGCCGAGAAGGTGGCCATGGATGCGGGAATGCTGACGCTGGAGGATGATTATTCCATTCTGACGGAGCCCAAGTATCAGGAACTGTTCAGCAAATATTCCGTTGCAGTGGGTTCCACAGGGAATCTGGGCATGTCCATCGGCATCATCAGCGCCAAGCTGGGATTCAAGGTGACGGTTCACATGTCTGCCGATGCCCGTCAGTGGAAGAAGGATCTGCTCCGTTCCAGAGGCGTGACCGTGGTGGAATATCCGGACGATTATCAGAAGGCCGTGGCGGAGGGCAGAAAAGAAGCGGAGGGCGATCCGTACTGCCACTTCGTCGATGACGAGGCGTCCCAGGATCTTTTCATGGGTTACTCTGTGGCAGCCAAGCGGATCGGCGCCCAGTTCGAAGCGGCCGGCATCACGGTGGACGAAGAGCATCCTGTCTTCGTTTACATCCCGTGCGGCGTGGGCGGTGCCCCGGGCGGCGTGTCCTTCGGCCTGAAGGAAATCTATGGAGATAACGTGCATATTTTCTTCGCAGAGCCGACCCATGCGCCTTGCATGACTCTGAGCATGATCACCGGACTGAAGAATGAAATCGCCGTTTCCGACATCGGTCTGGACGGAAAGACGGAAGCCGACGGACTGGCGGTAGGTCGGGCGTCCGTGCTGGTCAGCGATGTGATGAAGACTTTGCTGGACGGCTGCTACACCATTCAGGACGAGAAGCTGTATCCGTTCCTGGCGCAGCTGGCGGATGCGGAAGGCATCTTCATCGAGCCGTCTTCCTGCGCAAGCTTCCCGGGACCGTCCCAGGTGGCTGCCGATGGAGAGTGGCTTGCGGCCCGCGGTCTGACCGACAAAATGGAAAATGCGACCCATATTCTCTGGGCGACCGGCGGCAGCATGGTGCCTGAGGCGGAGATGAAGCACTACTATGAGAGAGGGAAGAAATAGGAACTGACAGTAGGGAGGAAAGCAGGATGAAAATCGCAGTGATCACCGGCGCGTCCAGCGGCATGGGCCGGGAGTTTGTATATGCCATTGACAAGGAATTTGAACTGGATGAAATCTGGGTCATCGCCCGGCGGGAAGAAAAGCTGCGGGAACTGAAAGACCGCTGCCGGACGGCAGTGCGCCCTGTAGCCCTGGACCTGATGGAGCGGGAAAGCTATCAGAAATATAAAGAGATGCTGGAAGCGGAAAAGCCGGAGATTCAGGTGCTGGTCAACGCGGCAGGCTTCGGCCTCTTCGGGACATTCACGGAAATGGACATGGACAAGCAGCTGGATATCATTCAGCTCAACGACCAGGCCCTGACGGCAATGTGCCACATCAGCATTCCATATATGCCGGCGGGAAGCCACCTGGTGAACCTGGCCTCCAATTCCTCCTGGCAGCCGGTGCCGTACATCAACGTATACGGCGCGTCGAAGGCTTACGTCATGAGCTTGTCCCGGGCGCTGGGTGTGGAGCTGCAGAACCGGGGCATCCATGTGATGGCGGTGGCGCCGGGCTGGATCAAAACCGAGTTTTTCGACCATGCGGTCCACGACGACACCATCAAATATTATGACCGTTATTACACGGCGGAGCAGGTGATCGAACGGGCCATGAAGGATCTGCGAAAGAAAAAGGCAGTCTCCATTCTGGGACTGCCGGTACGGATGCAGGTTCGTCTGGTGAAGCACCTGCCGGTGAGTCTGGTTATGAAGACCTGGTGCAGACAGCAGGGGAAATAGAAAAATGGGGCTGCGGCAGT
>JAQXSU010000252.1 GCA_029219125.1 Bacillota bacterium | reverse complement strand
TGTGGAGAGAAAGCGCCGCAGCTTCCGGCGAAGCGGAAGAAGGCGCGGAAGAACAGGATATAATATGAAAGACGGAAAATTCATTACGATGGCCTTTGAATCCAGCTGCGATGAGACCTCGGTGGCAGTGCTGGCAGACGGACGGCAGGTGCTGGCCAATGTGATCTCCTCCCAGATCGACATATTCAGACAGTACGGCGGCGTGGTGCCGGAGATCGCCTCCCGCCACCATCTGGAAAACATCAATCAGGTGGTGGATCAGGCTCTGGAAGAGTCCGGCGTGACCTGGGAGGACATCGATCTGATCGGTGTCACCAAAGGACCTGGACTGGTGGGTGCGCTGGTCATCGGTGTGGCCACGGCCAAGGCCATGGCCTTTGCCCATGACATTCCGCTGGTGGGCGTCCATCACATTCTGGG
The DNA here is from genome assembly GCA_029219125.1 of Bacillota bacterium. Classification (GTDB taxonomy): domain Bacteria; phylum Bacillota; class Clostridia; order Peptostreptococcales; family Anaerovoracaceae; genus RGIG7179. The sequence continues at coordinate 2,048 of JAQXSU010000252.1, read as the reverse complement.
CCATATCAGCGCCAACTACATCGAATATCCGGCACTGGAACCGCCGTTCATGGCACTGGTCACCAGCGGCGGACATACGAATATTATTGAAGTGGAAGATTACAACCGCTGCCGCGTGCTGGGGGCCACCCGGGACGACGCAGTGGGTGAAGCATACGATAAAGTGGCCCGTGTGCTTGGTCTGGGGTATCCGGGCGGTCCCAAGATGGACCGGCTGGCGAAGGAAGGAAACCCCCAGGCCATCCAGTTCAAACGGGTCTACCTGGAAAAGGACAGCTACGATTTCAGCTTCAGCGGCCTGAAGACCGCCGTGCTGAATTACCTGAACACGGAGAAACAGGCCGGCAGGGAAGTGAACAAGGCCGATGTGGCCGCCAGCTTCCAGCAGGCGGTCATGGACGTCATTGTAGAGAAGGCCGTAGGTGCAGCCCGGAATCAGGGCGAAAAGAAGCTGGTGCTGGCCGGCGGCGTGGCGTCCAATTCCAGGCTGCGGGCCATGCTGGAGGAAGCCTGCGGAAGCTGCGGTATTCAGCTGTACCGGCCGAGTCCCCTGCTTTGTACGGACAATGCGGCCATGATCGGCTGCGCGGCTTACTATCAGTACCGGGAGCTGGGCGCGGACAGCCTGGACATGGATGCCTATCCGAGCCTGCAGCTGCCTGAGGAGAAGTTATGATTATTTTATCAGCAAAAAATTTAAGCAAGGTGTACGGCACGGATGTGATCCTGGAAAAGGTCAGCTTTCACATCAACGCAGGGGACCGGATCGGCATCGTCGGCAAGAACGGCGCAGGCAAATCCACCCTGCTGAACATGCTGACCGGCGAAATGAGCTGCGATGACGGCGAGTTTTTCGTTTCCCAGAACACCCGCATCGGGTATCTGAAGCAGAGGGAAAATTTCCGTTCTGACCGTACTGTAATCGAAGAGGTGACGGAAATTTTCCGCCCTCTTTTAGATATGGAAAAAGAGATGGAGGCCGTGGCCGCCCGTCTGGAAGAAGTGACCGGGGCCGCCGCCGTTTCCGGGGACAGCACTTCCGATGCCGGAAACGCCAGACGGGCCGCCGAGCGGGATGCCCTCATCCACCGGCAGGCAGACCTCCACGAAGAATATTACCGCCGGGGCGGCGATACATTTCGCAGCGAGATCCGGGGCATACTAAACTCCATGGCCTTCGGACCGGAGTTTTATGATAAATCCATCGCATCCCTGTCAGGAGGGGAGCGCACCCGCCTGGCCCTGGCAGCACTGCTGCTGGAAAAGCCGGACCTGCTGATGCTGGACGAGCCCACCAACCATCTGGACATCGGAACCCTGAAATGGCTGGAGCAGTACCTGTCCGGCTACAAAGGCACCATCGTGGTGGTTTCCCACGACCGGTACTTCCTCAACCAGATTGTCAACCGGGTCTTTGAAGTGGAACACCACCATCTGACCTGCTACGACGGCAACTACGACGCCTTCGCCGAGCAGAAGCGGATCCGCCGGGAATCCGATCTGAGAGCCTACAACAATCAGCAGCGGGAAATCGCCCGGCAGGAAGACATGATCCGTCGGTTCAAAGAGCGGGGCACCGAAAAGCTGGCCAAGCGTGCCCAGTCCCGGGAAAAACGGCTGGAGAACCTGGAACGGCTGGAACGGCCGGAAGCCGAAACCGGCCGCATGAAGATCCACTTCCGACAAAACTTCCAGTCCGGAAACGATGTGCTGCAGGCGGAGGGCCTGGCGAAACACTTCGGCTACGGATCCGAGCGGAAAGATCTGTTCGCGGGTGTGGATTTTGATATCAAGCGGGGCGAAAAAGTCTGCATCGTCGGACCCAACGGGGTGGGAAAAACCACGCTCCTGCGGATTTTGCTGGGTGAAATCGCGCCAAGCGAGGGGCACCTGAAGACGGGCCACAACGTGGCCTTCGGCTACTACGACCAGGGGCAGCTCCTGCTCAACGACCGGAACACGGTGCTGGAAGAACTGAAAGAGTCCTACCGGCTGTACACCGACACCGAGATGCGGTCGATTCTGGGACGTTTCCTGTTCCGCGGGGA
>JAQXSU010000251.1 GCA_029219125.1 Bacillota bacterium | reverse complement strand
CAGTTCATCACACAGCCGCATATTTACCGGAATATTTGCCGCAGAGCTTCTGGTGAAGAAAGCGGTGATGCCGCTGTCCTTCAGGCACTTCAGCACCAGCGGATACGGATTTTCTTTCGTGTTGCAGTATACGATAATCGGGTTGATCACCAGCGCATCGAAAAACATGGTGCCCACCAGTACCAGAATCAGCTTTCCGTAATCCAGCAGGGTGGACAGACCGCTGGTGGCAATGGAGTTGAATACCAGACCCATAACACCCAGAGGTGCGAAGCGGATGACCCATCTTACCACCTGGGAAACGGCTTCCGAAATATCTGACAGGAAGTTCTTCGTGGTTTCCGAAGCATGCCGCAGTGCGATGCCCAGCAGGATCGCCCAGGTCAGAATACCGATGTAGTTGGCGTTCAGCAGCGCACCTACCGGATTGGATACCACATTGAATACCAGTGTACGCAGTACTTCTGCGATGCCTTCCGGCGGTGCCACATCAGAAGCACCTTCTGCCAGTGCCAGCTGAGTCGGGAAAATGAAGCTGACAACAACAGCGATGGTTCCTGCCAGGAACGTTCCCAGAAGATACAGGACCAGAATCCGTTTCATGTTGGTTTTCTGTCCGGTCTTATGCTGTGAAATCGCAGACATAACCAGGAAGAACACCAGAACCGGCGCCACTGCCTTCAGTGCACCGACAAACAGATCACCGAAGATGGTGATGCCTGACAGCTTGTCCGGTGCTGCCAGCGCCAGTACGATACCGATAATCAGTCCGATGACAATCTGCTGCACCAGACTGAGCCGGTTCCATTTCTTGAACAACTCTTTCATAATTCATTACCCTCCAAAAATTGTGTTTCTATTGCATTTTAGCGCACTTATTTCATTATGCCATGTTTCGACAGGAAACGCAAGATGAAATTGTCTTTTCAGTCCTTTTCAGCCTTCTCCAGTCTCCTCCCCAGCAGGCTGCAGGCCGTCACGAAAACCACCAGCAGCACCATAATCAGAATCCCGCAGTGCATGAAGAAGGTATCCGGCAGAATCTTGATAATCGGATCTGTATGAGCATCGAAGATCCAGAAATCATTGCGGAACAGAATCTTATGCATCAGAACGAAGGCCAGGTCCCAGTTTATCGCCACCAGACCGCTCACCAGAGCCACCAGCACCAGCGCCGCCCTGCCCGTCCAGCGAAGCCAGGTGAAGTCCCGGTCGCGCCGCCGAAGCTGCCGCAGGATCCTTCCCACAAGCCAGACCATACCTGCTGCACCGATCACCTGACAGCAAACGAAAATACGTTTTACTTCCTCGAAATGAATTCTGCCCGATTCCGACATGGAGAAATCAGGGAACTCCAGCACAGAAGCTCCGCCCAGCAGATTATAGTCGATGAGAACGTCATAATTTTCACGGCAGACCGCCTCCGGAATCCCCGACCGCTCCGGGATGGAAAGATGCTCCATATCCCAGTAGTACAGCGGTCGGAAGAGAACCGTCAGAGAAATGGAAAGACAGAGAAGCACCAGGACGCAGAAAAGCGCCGGGATGATATGTTTTGCGAAGAAACGAAGCTTCAAAACCAAGAACCTCCTTTACAAATCACGGGTTTAGAGTTATCATACCATATGTATGCAAAAAAAGACAGGGAAAGGAGAAAAAAAGCCTTTACTTTATCACGTTAACGTGGTATTGTATTAACGTGCCATGAGCAAGGCTATATAATAATGAAAGGAAAAAAGAATTCTGATGAAGTTTGATACCGAAACCAACCTGAAAAAAGAAGACAGAAACATCCTGAATCTGCGACATTTATACGAGCACTATGGTTTCGTCCATTATAAAATGAACAAATTCGAAGAATATGATCTGTATGTCTCCAATAAGGATTTTCTGTCCGGTGATAATATCATAACCTTCACCGACACCAACGGCAAGCTGCTGGCCCTCAAGCCGGACGTGACTCTGTCCATCGTAAAAAATTACAGAGATGCGGCCGATACGGTGCAGAAGGTATATTATAACGAAAACATTTACCGCACCTCGAAAAGTACGAAAACCTATAAGGAACTCATGCAGATGGGCCTCGAATGTATGGGAGATTTAGATCTCTTTCATATCAGCGAGGTCCTTATTCTTGCAGCGAAAAGTCTGGAAACCCTCAGTGACCGGTACATCCTGGACCTGTCCCACATGGGCATCATACGCGGCTTTCTCCAGGAACTGCATCTCCGTCCGAAGCACGAAGAAAAGTTCCTGACTCTGCTCCGGGAAAAGAATGCCCACGGCATCCGGACCCTGTTTGACAGCCTGAAAATCGATGAAACCCTGCGGGAAACTGCCATCACCCTGGCAACTACCTACGGCTGCATGGATACGGTTTTGAAAACCCTGGAAACCATCAGCCTCAACGATACCATGGACCAGGCCATTGAAGAGCTTTCGGAAATCTGTCAGATCCTCGAGGAACAGGGCTTTGACAATGTGCACCTGGATTTTTCCATCGAAGGTGACATGAACTACTATAACGGTGTCCTGTTCCGGGGCTACATCGAAGGGATCCCTACCGGCGTTCTCTCCGGCGGCCAGTACGACGAGCTGATGGATAAGATGGGCAAGTCGGCGGGAGCCATCGGCTTCGCCATCTATCTGGATCTGCTGGAGGACTACGACACGTCCGGCAGCGACTACGATGTGGACGTCCTGCTGCTGTACGACAAAACAGATGCCCCCGGCGATATCGTCCGGGCCGTGCAGGGGCTGGTTTCCCAGGGATATACGGTACAGACCCAGAGAAAGGTGCCTGCCAAGCTCCGGTTCCGCAGACTGATGCAGCTGGAAGACGGACAGGCAAAGGAGGTTGCGGAATGACTTCAGAGAATAAATACGGAAAAAAGATCATCAATGTGGCGCTGCCGAAGGGCCGCCTTGGTGAAAAAGTATATGACATCTTCGAGGCATCCGGCTATCCCTGCGAAGAGATTAAGGAAGACAGCCGGAAACTGATTTTTGAAAATGAGGAAGCGGCCATCCGCTATTTCTGGGTGAAGCCTTCCGATGTAGCCATCTACGTGGAACGGGGCGCCGCCGACATCGGTGTGGCCGGCAAGGATATTTTGCTGGAATACAGCCCGGACGTCTACGAACTGCTGGATCTGAACATGGGAAAATGCCGCATGGCCGTGGCAGGTCCGAAGGATTTCCGCGATAATACCGGCAGGACCCTTCGGGTCGCCACCAAGTTCTGCAATATCGCCATGGACTACTACGCCAGCCAGTGCCGTGAGATCGACATCATCAAGCTGCAGGGCTCCATCGAGCTGGCACCGATCCTGGGACTGTCCGATGTCATCGTGGATATTGTGGAAACCGGTACCACCCTGCGAGAAAATAACCTGGAAGTGCTGGAGGAGATCGTTCCCATCAGTGCCCGGCTTATTGCCAACAAGGTCAGCTTTAAGTTCAAAAACAAGGAAATCGAATCGATCGTAAAGAAAATACGGAGGAATATAAAGAATGATTAAGATCATGAAATACGGACAGGTTCCCAACAGTGAAATCTTTGCCCGGGTTATGGAAAAGACCAACGTGGAAGATGTGGTGGCAGGCATTCTGGCCGATGTGAAAGAAAACGGCGACGCAGCCCTGCTGCGGTACTGCGAAAAGTTTGACGGTGCATCTGCCGCCGAGGGATTTGCCCTGGAGGTCAGCGAAGCGGAGTTTGAAGCAGCCTTCGAAGCTGTGGGTCCGAAGCTGGTAGGCGTCATGGAACGGGCAGCGGCCAACATCCGCGCTTTCCATGAAAAACAGGTCAGAAACAGCTTTATCGTCAACACCGATGATCGTCCCGGCGTCCTCATGGGACAGAAAGTGGTTCCGCTGGATAAGGCCGGCCTCTATGTACCCGGCGGTACGGCGGCATACCCTTCCTCCGTGCTGATGAACGCCATTCCGGCCAAGATTGCCGGTGTGAAGGAAATCGTCATGGTGACCCCGTCCAAAGGCGGAACGGTGAACCCTGTCATTCTGGCAGCAGCCAGAATTGCCGGCGTGACCCGCATTTTCAAGGTGGGCGGCGCCCAGGCCATCGCAGCCCTGGCTTACGGGACGGAAACCATTCCAAGAGTGGATAAGATCACCGGTCCGGGAAATGCCTACGTGGCAGAGGCCAAGAAACAGGTCTTCGGTCAGGTGGCCATCGACATGATTGCCGGCCCAAGCGAGATCCTGGTGGTGGCCGACGGAACTTGTAATCCGGAATATGTGGCCGCCGACATGCTGAGCCAGGCGGAACACGATAAGATGGCCAGCGCCGTGCTGGTGACCGATTCTCAGGCTCTGGCAGAAGCTGTAAGCGCGGAACTGGAACGGCAGCTTTCCCTGCTGCCGCGGGAAGAAATCGCCCGTGCCTCCATCGATGACTACGGCAAGATCATCGTCGCCGATGACCTCCACGCTGCCATCGAAATCGCCAATGAGATCGCACCGGAACACCTGGAACTCTGTGTGGACAACCCGTTTGACTATCTGGATGAGATCCGCCACGCCGGATCGGTGTTCCTGGGAAAGAACTGTCCGGAAGCCCTGGGAGACTACTTTGCAGGACCGAATCACACCCTGCCGACCAGCGGTACTGCTCGCTTCTCCAGTCCGCTGTCTGTGGACGATTTCGTGAAGAAGTACCAGTACAGCTACTACACCCTGGACGCATTGCAGCAGGTGGCAGAGGATGTGGCCGCCTTCGCGGAGTCAGAAGGTCTGACGGCTCACGCCCGTAGCGTCACCGTAAGATGCGGTAAGAAATAAGGTATGGGCAATCCGATATAAGCAATCAGCTCAGCAAATGAAAAACGAAACAAAAGGAAAACGACACATGAGCAAGTTTATGAACCCGGCTCTCTCCGGTCTGGAAACCTATACTCCCGGCGAGCAGCCCCAGGATATGAAATACATCAAACTCAATACCAACGAATCCCCTTACCCGCCTTCACCCCAGGTGCTGGCGGCAGTCAATGCGCAGGAGGCCGCCGATCTGCGTCTGTATTCCGATCCGGAAAGCCGGGCGCTGAAGCAGGCCCTGGCGGCGCGGTACGGCGTGGAACCGGAGAATGTGTTCCTTTCCAACGGATCCGATGATATTCTCAATTTCGCCTTTCTGGCCTTCGCCGGCGGCGGTCCGGACACAGGCAGAAAAGCATGGTTCCCGGATATCACTTATGGCTTCTATCCGGTGTTCACCGATCTGCACCACATTGAAGCCGTGCAGATCCCGCTGAAAGAGGATTTCACCATAGACCCGGCCGACTACTGCAGCCTGGGTGCAGACGGCGGCATGATCTGCATCGCCAACCCCAATGCACCGACCGGTCTGACTCTGAGCCTGAAGCAGATCGAGGGGAT
>JAQXSU010000250.1 GCA_029219125.1 Bacillota bacterium | reverse complement strand
TCCTTTATGGTATCGAAATCAAAGAGTACCAGGTCCGCCCACATGCCTTCCCGGATCAGCCCTCTGTCCTGCAGCCCCAGTCTGCCTGCAGGAAGTCCTGTCATTTTGAATATGGCCGTTTCCAGCGGAAACAGCTTCTGCTCTCTGCAGTACTTTCCGATGATCCTTGGAAAGGTTCCGTACCACCTCGGATGAGGCTGCCCCGGATAGTCCAGTGATACTGCCTCGCCATCGGAGCCAATCATGACAAACGGCTGCTTCATGATATATTCGATGTCCTCTTCACACATGCCAAAATTGACTTCTCCTACCCGGCATCGTTCTTCCACCACCAGATCGAAGCAGGCATCTGCAGGATCCACACCACGGATCTCTGCGATTTCTTCTATGGATTTGCCCACGGTCCACTGGTTCTTCTCACTTTCCACATAAGCGATAAAGATGTCGCCCCATCTCCCGATGTGGGACGCATTGGCCTCTTCGTTGATGCGCTTGCGCTGCTGCGGATCCGTCAGCCTGGAAAGCATGGCATCCACTCCGCCTTCAAATGCCCACAGCGGTACATTGCTGTCCAGCGTAGTAGCAGACGCACTGTACGGATACTGGTCTGCTTTCACATCCAGTCCGCGCCGCCGTGCCTGCTCCATCAGTGCAATGGTGGTACGGCAGTGTACCTGCCAGACGGATTTTCGCGTGACCTTATGGTGTGAGATCTGCAGCGGTGCACCGGACCGTTCTGCGATCTCCAGAGCTTCCTTCACGGCCTCTACCACGCCTTCTCCCTCATCCCGCATGTGTGTTTCATAAAATGCCCCGAAAGGCACCAGCTGCCGACAGAGTTCTGTCAGTTCATCTGTATCTGCATAGCAGCCCGGCGGATAGATCAGCCCGCTGGACAGGCAGAATGCCCCATCCTCCAGTGCCTGACGCAGCAGAACCTTCATATGCTTCATCTCTGCATCCGTTGGTTTTCTGGCATCAAACCCCATGGCCGCCAGACGAATGCTGCCGTGTCCCACTGCGGTTCCGAAATTGGTGCTGGTCTTGTTTTCTTCCATCCGTTCCAGAAACTGACCGATGGTTTCCCATGCATAATCCAGATCGCCCACATAGTCCTTCAGCATCTGCTTTCTTTCAGGATCCCGGCTGACCGGAGCCACCGACAGCCCGCAGGCACCGCCGATTTCTGTGGTGATTCCCTGAAGAATCCGGCTCTCCGCCTGCGGATATTTCAGAAGGGATGTATCACTGTGGCAGTGAATATCGATAAAGCCCGGTGCAATATACCAGTCTTTTCCATCAATCACTTCGCCTGCCTGTTCGTCCATTCCTGCTGCGGAACCAATCCGTGCAATCCTTCCATCCTTTACCGCTACACTTCCCCGATACCAGGGTGCACCGGTTCCATCCAGAATTCTGACATTTTTTATGATAAAATCAAACATATGTTTCTTTGCCTCCATTCAAGGGATAAATATGCAAAATCAGTGCCACAGTTTCGCCTGTACAAAAGTCTTTTAATCCTCCGCAGGAAAGAAAAAAGATGACTGGGATCACCTCAGTCACCTTTTTTAAAACAGTCTAAATCCTATTTTTCCCTCTTTCATCCTAAATCCCGTGATATGCTTTCGCCGTTTCACAGTCCTTTACGATCTGTGCAGCCAGTTCTTCCACGCTGCTGAATTTCACTTCATCCCTGGTCATTTTCAGGAATTCCACCCGGATATGCTTCCCGTACAGTTCTTTATTAAAATCGAAAATATGGGTCTCCATATTCTTTCTGAAGGAGCCTATGGTCGGTTTCACACCTACATTGGTCACACTCGGATACTTGTGGCCGTTATAGATGCAGTAAGTGATATATACACCGTTGGGAGGGGTCACCATGGTTTCGTCGATGGTGATATTGGAAGTCGGAAAGCCAATGGTTCTGCCCAGCTTGTTTCCAACCACCACTTCACCGCCGATGCTGTACCTGCGTCCAAGATATTTCTCGCACTCTTCCACCTCCCCGGCCTTGATCAGTCCGCGGATCAGGGTGGAACTGACCACATCTCCGTCGATGGTCACCGGCGGGATTTCGTTGACAGAGAACCCCTTCACCATGCCCTCCTGCCGGAGAATCCCAGGATTCCCCGCAGCTTTATAGCCGAACCGGTAGTTAAAGCCGCAGAAAGCCCCCTTCATCTGCATACGGTCTACCAGCAGATCATCGATGAATTCCACAGGCTCCATCTGCGCAATCATCCTGGTAAACGGCACATTGAACAGATAATCCACGCCCAGTTTTTCAATCAGCGCCGCCTTCTCCTCCTGATAGATGATATTCTTTACCACGTTTTTACCTGCAAACAGATTTTTCGGGTGGGTGGAAAAGCTGAATACACCGCTTTTCAGGTTTCGTTCCTTTGCCTTTTCCACAGCTCTCAAAATCAGTGCCTGATGACCTGCATGGACACCGTCAAAATTCCCCAGTGCCACGCAGCATGGTTCAATGTCTCTGATCTCGTCGATATTGTTAAAGATTTTCATTTCCGTCACCTCTGAAAAATACTTTATCTGCGACCAGCTTCTTATATTTCCGGTCATAGAAGGCTACGCCAAGGAACTGCGGCATTTCCCCATCGGAAGCATCCCGGTACAGGGACCACGCCCGCCGGTATTCCTCCCGGATCTCCATTTCCGCATCCCTGTGGGCATACTCCGGTTCTGCTTCAATGCGGCAGTCCCGCAGGGAAATATGCCAGCCGTCTACGAATTTTTTGCTCAGCTCCGGGCTCAAAAGGACCCGGCCGAAATGGGTCAGCGGATAATCCGGCGGTAAAAGCACCGGATCAATCCATCTGTCATCCGGCGTCTTTACATCACCATCTTCCACTTCTGCTTTTTTCATGGCAGCTTCCTTCATAGCCGCCAGTTCATCCAGGCTCACTGCATCTTCAATGGTGAACCGGCCACTGGCAAGCCGCACCAGCGAAGTCATCACCGCACCGGTTCCCAGTGCCAGCCCCACATCCTGACAGATGGTCCGGATATAAGTGCCCTTGGAGCATTCCACCGTAAACGTAACCGTCATGGCAGCCAGATCCACCGCATCCACCGTAAGATCGCGAATGAAGATTTTGCGGGATTTCACGTCCACCGTTTCCCCCGCCCTGGCATATTCATAGAGCCTGCGTCCATCCACCCGGACTGCGCTGTACATCGGCGGTGTCTGCAGGATTTCCCCGTGAAACGCACCGAACGCATGGCGGATTGCTTCTTCTGTGATCCCTGTGGTATCAAATTCCTCCGTCTTTTCACCCCAGATATCCTGCGTGTCCGTATTCACGCCAAGCATCATGGTGCATCGGTATTTTTTGAAATCCAAATCCAGATACTCGGTGATTCTGGTGGCACTGCCCAGACAAACAGGAAGCACCCCGGTCGCCATTGGGTCCAGGGTGCCTGTGTGTCCGATTTTTTTCATACCAAGCAGGCGGCGCAGACTGCGCACCACATCATGGGACGTCATGTTCTGCGGTTTATTGATATTAATGATTCCGTCTCTTGTCATAATAAAGCTTTCTCCACTTCCTGTCTGATGAGAGGCAGTGCTTCCGCCAACGTCATTTTCATCGTGCCGCCGGCCGCTTTGGTGTGTCCGCCGCCTCCCAGATGCTCTGCGATCTCAGCCACATTAGCCCAGCTTTTTGCCCGGAGGCT
>JAQXSU010000249.1 GCA_029219125.1 Bacillota bacterium | reverse complement strand
TCTTCCATACGAAGATTGCTTCCTGTATAAGTTGACAGAATATCGTTACGGTATTCTGCTTCTCCCCTTGGATACCGAATTGCGCACGGTCCATCCAGCTGCACGGCATATTTCATCATAGCCTGCAGCTGATTGCCATCCTTTGGTGTCAGTACTGTCATACCCGGCATCTGGCTGAGATAGGATAAATCGAACATGCCGTGATGGGTCTCCCCATCTGCACCCACACATCCTGCACGGTCTACCAGAAATACAACCGGCAGTTTCTGCAGGCAGATATCTTCCAGCAGCTGGTCATAGGCTCTCTGCAGGAAGGACGAATAGATGGCTACAAGCGGCCGCATTCCGCATTTTGCCATGCCGGCCGCAAAAGTGACTGCGTGTTCTTCTGCAATCCCCACATCGAAAAACCGATCGGGAAACTTCTGTGCGAAAGGGCCCAGTCCTGTGGCATCACACATGGCTGCGGAAACCGCCACGATGCGGCTGTCCTTTTCTGCCATCTCGCATGCAAATCTTCCCATCAAAGATGAGAAAGTCGGATTCTTTCCCGGATTCTTCACCTTTCCGGTGGTAGGATCGAAAGGCCCGATTCCGTGGAATTTTCCGGGCTCCTTTTCTGCATTCCTGTATCCTCGCCCTTTTTTCGTGATGACATGCACAAGTACCGGTTCATCCAGACCTCTGGCACGGTTCAGCACATCTGTCAGTGATTCCAGATCATGTCCGTCCACCGGTCCGAAATAAGTAAACCCCAGTTCTTCAAACAGAACACCGCCTGCATTCAGCATGGAATACTTCAGATCATTCTTGAAATCTGCCAGTCCGCACGCGATGCTCTGACCGATATTCGGTATGGTGGCTATCCGGTCTTTGATAAAGCGCTTGGCACCCAGATACCCTTTTGAAGTCCTGAGCCTGCCCAGATGCTGGGAAATTCCTCCGATGTTAGGAGAAATGGACATGCCGTTGTCGTTCAATATGACGATTACTTTCGATTTTGATGCACCGATATTATTCAGTCCCTCGTAAGCAAGACCGCCTGTCAGGGAACCATCACCGATCACCGCAATTACTTCGTAATCTTCTTTTTTCAGATCTCTTGCTGCAGCCATACCTGCAGCCACTGAGATAGAAACGCTGCTGTGTCCTGTATCATAGACATCATGTTCGCTTTCATATGCTTTGGGAAATCCGCTGAGTCCGCCGAACATGCGAAGACTGTCAAACTGATTCGCCCGCCCTGTAAGAATCTTATGCACGTAGGACTGATGTCCCACGTCCCAGATGATCTTATCCCGCGGACTGTCAAAAACACGGTGAATGGCAAGGGTCAGTTCCACCACGCCAAGATTGGAAGCAAGATGTCCTCCTGTTTCAGAAACCTTATCGATGAGAAAGTCCCGGATCTCACAAGCCAGAAGTTCTGTATCATGCAGTGACATGGTTTTCAGGTCTGCAGGAAAATTATATTCTGATAATTTCTTCATTACAAAATGTTATCCTTTATTTTTTTCTGTCAGCAAGTTTCAGCACAAGATTGCGGAAAAATTCCGCATTGTCATAATATGGGGCAAGTGCATCCACCGCATTGTCCGTCAGTTCTTTCAGTCGGTTAACGGAAGCCTCCATCCCGTTGATGGAAGTATAAGTATTCTTATGCTTTTTCTGATCCGAACCAGTTGCTTTCCCCAGTTCTTCCGGATTACCGACCACATCAAGAATATCATCAGCAATCTGGTAAGCAAGACCAAGATTTTCTGAAAATTTATCCAGATCCGAAAGCATCTGACCGGTTGGTTTCCCCAGATAAAGACCTGCACGAACTGCAGACTTGATCAGAGCACCGGTTTTATTAATATGGATGTATTCCAGCATCTCATTGGAATACTGCATATTTTCACCTTCAATATCAGAAACCTGACCTGCCACCATGCCGCGGCATCCGGCTCCCTTGGCAATTTCATAAGCAGCCTTGATGCGCCTGGTCATCTTTTCCGGCTCATCGAAATACAGCATCATATCCTTATTGATCGCCTCGAATGCCGAGGTCAGAAGTCCGTCACCTGCAAGGATGGCCAGCGCTTCTCCGTATACCTTGTGGTTGGTCGGCAGTCCCCGTCGCAGATCATCATTATCCATAGCAGGAAGATCATCGTGAATCAGTGAATAGGTATGTATGTACTCCATTGCACAGGCATACGGCATCGCTTCATATACATCTCCACCTGCAAACTCACAGGCAGCCAGCAGCAGCACAGGCCGCAGCCGTTTGCCTCCTGCCGTGAGGCTGTACTTCATGGATTCGTAAAGTGAAATGCTTTTATTATCCACATTCGGTAAAAAGTCCAGCAGATGCTCGTCCACCAGGTTCTTATACTCGTCATATGTTCTGTCCATACTTCTACCTCTTGCCTTCTGGTCTTATCTTGAAAAAACTTCTATTTTCTGCTCTGCATTTTTCAGCATGGCGTCACACTGTTCATAACAGCGGATTCCTTCTTCATAGCACTCTATGGATTCCTCCAGAGACGTATTTCCGTCCCGTATTTTTTCCGAAAATGCTTCCAGCTGTTTCATTGCATCTTCAAAGCTCATACTCATTTCTTTTCCTCCCTCCGGATATTTCCGGCAGTCAGCAGTACATCACCGTCCTGCATGCGGATCCGATAGTCACTGCCTTCCTGCAGCTCAGAAACGGAAGCAACCATCCTGCCGTCCGCTGTTTCCACCACTGCATATCCCCTTGCAAGCAGCCGTTTCGGAGAATTTTCCTCCAGAATCAGCCGCTTTTTTTCAAGCTCATACCGGTACGTATCAAGACGCCCGCGGAGTAAGACCTGCAGATCCAGTCTGTACCGATCTGCCCGGAGCCTGTGATACTGCACCTTGTTTTCAAGCTGAAGCAGCAGGTTCTCTCTGTGCCACTCCAGTTTTTCTTTCAGTTTCTCATCATTGGGAACGGCCATTTCCGCTGCTGCAGTTGGCGTTTCCGCCCGTTTATCCGCAGCGAAATCCGAAATGGTAAAATCGGTCTCATGCCCCACAGCAGAAATCACAGGAATCCTGCTGCGATAGATGGCCCGGGCAACCGGTTCCTCATTAAATGCCCACAGATCTTCCATGGAGCCGCCGCCGCGCCCTACAATCAGTGTATCGATATCCGTATAATTTTCATTGATATAATCCAGCATGGCAGAAATATCTGCGGCTGCGCCTTCCCCCTGTACCAGAACCGGAAAAACGATCACATTTGTCATCTTCGTTCTGCTCTGAATGATTTTCAGAATGTCCCGCACGGCGGCACCGGTTTCGGATGTAACAATGCCGATCTTTTTCGGATACACAGGAATTGGTTTCTTATGGGCCTGGTCGAAGATACCTTCCTGCTGAAGCTTGTCCTTCAGCAGCTGAAATGCGGCTGCCAGACTACCATCACCGGATATCTCCAGGCTGCGGACAAAAAAGGTATAGGTTCCACCTTTTTTGAAAACATTGATATAGCCGCGTACAACCACTTCCATGCCGTCACCCAGCCTCCACGGCAGAGTCTGTGCATAGGAGGAAGGCAGAAAGCAGTTGACTTTACTTCCTTCATCGACCAGGGAAAAATACACATGTCCTGAACTGTGATACTTCAGATTGGAGATCTCACCGATAACAGATATGTTCCCAAGCAGAGGATCGGTCTGCAGCACTCTGCCGATATAATCGTTCAGTTGTGTGACAGATACCGGTCTCAGTGCCATAAGTGCTTTCCTCCCAGCAGCGCCATACCGATGGCATTATCGGAAGACAGCTCACTTTTCCCGAACACGATATTCAGGTCCCGATAAAGGTTCTCCGTCAGAAACTGACGCATATACTGGCTGCAGGAGACACCCCCCGCATAAATAAAATTCTGAATATCATATTTCAAAGACAGCTGCAGAGTCATTTCCATAATGGACCTTGAAAGGGTCTCAAACAAATCATCAAGCAGCATGGTCTGCGGATATTCTCTGAGCAGACGCTGACCCTGTGTTTCAATGCCGGAGAGATTTACATACCCATCCGTTACCTTGATTCTGGTAAAAATTCTCGGATGTCCCTGGCTGGCCATAGCGATTTTATCCATTGCTTCTCCACACGGGAAATCCAGCCCCAGAGCCACGCCAATCCGATCCAGCACCTGTCCGTATGCAAGATCCCGGGAACCGCCTACGATTTCAAAACGGTTTTCATCCACAAGCAGCGCTTCCGTTGTACCGCCGGAAAAGTGAAAACAGATAATCGGGTTAACGTCCTTCAGGTCAGAGTAGTGACGTATCGCTTCAATGTGTCCCTCCTGATGGGAATACTCATAAAGAGGGACCCCAAGTGCAGCAGCAACGGCTCTGCCATATCCCAGACCCGCTGTAAACACAGGCATGTAAGAGCCATCTACAGGGCGCGGGCGGGAAGATACAGAGACTGCTCCAATTCGCTGCCGAAGGCTGTCATCTTCAAACAGCCTTTCCAGCACAGGGGGCATATTCTGCACATGCTGAAAGAGAGCTTCCGATTGCCGCAGCCCTCTTTCGCCTCGTTTTACCTGCAGCAGCTGCTGATGATTAAAGAGTATCTCCCCAGACGCATCCACTACTGCTGCCGAAGTTTTGTAATTACTGGTATCTATCCCTAAAGATAAGTTCTTTTTCATGCAATCTTCCCCAGAACGGCATTTACAAATTTCGGGGACTGGTCTGTGCCGTATGTCCGGGCCAGTTCAACCGCCTCATTGATAGATACGGCAGCTGGGATATCGTCCATAAAGAGGATTTCACCGACGGCAAGACGGATGATTGCCAGATCCATTTTCGTCATGCGGGAAACAGGCCAGCCTTCGCTGCAGCTGTCTATGGTATCATTGACTCTGCTGATATTCTCACAAATCGCAGTGAGAAGTTCTTTTACGTACTGTTTCTGCTTTCCCAGTTCCTCTCTGGACAGATATTTTTCCATATCCGGCGCCTCGAAGTCCTGCTGTGCCTCCATCTGAAACAGCGCCTGCATGGCATATTCTCTTGCTTCTTTTCTGTTCATAATTCTTCCTTCGTTACCTTTCCTGAGACAGTTCCTTCTGCAGGTTGACCCCCTGCACATGAATGTTTACCATCTGTACCGCAATTCCGGTCACAGATTCCACTGCCTCTTTGACTGAACTCTGCACTTCCCACGCCAGATCAGGAATCCTGGCGCCGAACTCCACATTCAGATAAATATCAATGCCCAGTCCTTCCTCTTCTTTGGTGAGGGCAATCCCTCTGGCGATATTTTCTTTTCCAAGAATTTTCTTCGTCAGATTATCGGTAAATTCCCCGTTCAGTCTGCTGACACCGCAAACCCGTAAGGCAGCCCTGGCAGCAATCATACTGACGATTTCTTCCGAAACTCTGTTTATAGTCTGTTTGTCATTACCGGTTCCTGCCATTCCATCACCTCGGGCATATTAAATCAGTATCTATTATAACAGACTCCGCCCGGGTTTTCAATGGGTATTAGTACATGCTCTGAATAATGATTTTATCAGCTGTTCTGCCTGTTTC
>JAQXSU010000248.1 GCA_029219125.1 Bacillota bacterium | reverse complement strand
GGATGACCATGGAATCTCAGGCAGGAAGGTGTTCTGAAAGAACGAAAGACGGAGTGCGGAGAAACCGCTTCAGCCCGAACAGACTGTCCGGGTCATCCCGACGAATCGTATTCATGATCTGGTAGCTGGTCAGAGAACCGGCAAATCCCAGATCCTTCAGAATCGGGTCTGCCGATCCGTCGGTGGGCCAGGCACCAAACGGCCAGGCAAACAACAGCGACGGATGACCGGTGGCAGCTGCGATGAGGTCCTGATTGTGGCCCAGATCGGCAGTAAGCACCTTTCGATACGCTTCATCGGACTCTCCCTTCAGTTTGTCGGCCCCTTTGCGGCCTCCTTCGTTTCGATGCAGATCATAGGTGTGATTGCCGATTTCCACCAGCCCGGACTGAACCATGAGAGCCGCTTCGCCCCAGGTAATGTTGCCCCCGGTGTCTGCGTCGCCCCGGTACACCGTGTCCGAACTCAGATCCGATTCGCTGCCGATGAGGGAAATGACCGCTTTGGCGTTGTATTTCTGCAGCAAGGGAAATGCAAGGGTATAGTTATTCCGGTACCCGTCGTCGAAAGTGAGAAGGACCGGCTTTTCCGGAAGTCTGGCACCGTTTTTCGCATAGTCCGCCAGCTGCTTTACGGAAATCGTGGTATAGCCATGGTCGCGGAGCCATTTCAGATCCTTTTCAAAGGTATCCGTCGTAATGAAATATTCGCCGGTTTTCGAAGGATCACCGGTAATGCCGTGATACATCAGGATCGGAAGCTGCACCGTCTCCCGGCTGTCTTTCACCGCACTTTCCATGGCAGCGGCGGCTGCCGCAGGCAGTTTGCAATGGATGTACAGCCCGGTGATGGCCAGGATCAGCAGGAACGCTGCCAGCAGAATGTCTTTGGTTTTCATTTACTCTTCCTCCTCTCAAAATCCGCTCGCCCGGCCTTTTTCAAAAGCCAGAATATTCTATGCGCCAGGCCGGTCAAACATGAAAGTTTGGGTTTTATCGGCAGAGGATATGTGGTAAAATAAAATTAACACACGTTTTGGAGTATCAATATGAAAATTGCATTTCACACATTAGGCTGCAAGGTGAACCAGTACGAAACCGAATCCATGAAGGAGCAGTTCGCCGCTGCAGGCCATGAAATCGTCGGGGAAGAAGACCCGGCCGATGTATATATTATCAACACCTGTACAGTGACAAATCTGGCGGACCGGAAGTCCCGCCAGTATATCCGCCGCATGAAGAAGCAGAGCCCGCAGGCCATTGTGGCAGTCACCGGCTGTTATGCCCAGGTGAAACCGGAGGAACTGACGGCCATGGAGGAAGTGGATATCGTCGCCGGTACCGGGGAGAAAAGCCATCTGCTTTCCTATGTGGAACAGTTTCGCACAGACCGGAATTCCCAGCTGCATATCAGGCCATATGATGAACTGACGGATTATACAGACCGAGGCATCATCACCTCCATGGAATCACGGACACGGGCCTACCTGAAGATTCAGGAAGGCTGCAACCGGTTCTGTGCTTACTGCCTGATCCCCTTCGCCAGAGGGCAGGTTCGAAGCCGGGATCCGGAAGAAATCGTGGAAGAAGCCCGTGCCCTGGTGGCAGCCGGCTTTCAGGAACTGATTCTGACCGGAATCAACACGGCCCTTTACGGGACGGAGGATGGGTTCCGCTGGCCGCTGACAGAAGAGGAAAAAGCGGACGGCGTCTCCGGGATCGAAATCATTATCCGCAGGATCAACCGGCTGCCCGGGAATTTCCGCATCCGGTTAAGTTCTCTGGAGCCCACGGTGGTCAATGCGGATTATGTGAAGCGGCTTCTGCAGTATGAAAGACTCTGTCCGCATCTGCATCTGTCCATTCAGAGCGGCAGCGATCATATCTTACAGGCCATGAACCGCCGTTATGACAGGCAGGAGTATCTGGATATTGTTCGGGTGCTGAAGGAACATGACCCGGGCTACGGCATTACCACCGACATCATCGCCGGTTTCCCGGGGGAAACCGAAGAAGACTTTCAGGACAGTCTGGACATGATCCGGACCGTGGAATTCTGCAAAGTCCACGGCTTCCGCTATTCCCGACGTCCGGGGACGGCGGCCGCCGCCATGACCGGCCAGGTCGGCGGCGAAGAAAAAAACCGCCGCATTCAGCGACTCCTGGCAGAAGGAAAAAAAGCCGAGAGGATGTATTTTGCGGGGTGTGCGAAGCGAGGAGAAGTACGGACGGTCCTGTTTGAAGAGGCGGAAGAAGGGCTTCTCATCGGCTACAGCGAAAACTACATCAAGGTCTACGCCGCCGGCGGGGAGGAATTGTTAAACAGTTTCCAAAAGGTAAGACTTTTAGAAGAATACAAAGACGGAATGAAAGG
>JAQXSU010000247.1 GCA_029219125.1 Bacillota bacterium | reverse complement strand
CCTGGATCATGTGGTTACGGATGAAACCAGCCGGCAGTGCGCTGCGGCCTATGAAAACAGCCGGATAATCGAGGTCACCACCGAGGATGGTCATGGCTACGAAATGAGCCGGAAGGATTCCGATCTGAAAGACATGCTCATGGATGAAATCGTCGCCCATTTCGCAGAAAATCTCTTATAATTTCGCACTGCGGTTTTCCGAAATTCGCTTTTTGTTTTCTTTTTGAAAACTTTTTCGGCATTTTGGAAAACGCGAGTTGTTTGTGCAGTTATTATTTTACATATTAAGCTTATAGTTACTTTCATTTTATTCCATTTCCGGTGTCGATTCGTAAATTACATAGATATTTCTCTCTATTTCATTGGAAATACTTTAAAAATCAGTAGACGGTTTTCCAAAATCAGCAATTCGTTTTCTTTTTGAAAACTTTTTTGCCATTTTGGAAAACCGTGACCTTTTCCGGTTGATAAACGAATGGCAGAACCTAGCTTCTGTCAGGTCATGATCCGCAGAGCGGCCGTCAGCGTATCGTGAAGATTACCTTTTACTGGGAACCGACGGAAGCACAGATTGTCCGAGCCGGAGAAAAGCTTTTCGGCTGAGAAATCGTCCGGTGGATGGATTTTGTCGAATCAGAAATCGAGCAAACCCACGAAAAAAGAACCGGGCAAAACTGTCCGGTTCTTTCATACTTCATTTTTTATGCTTCAATCACTGCACTTGCTGCAACCTTCGGCAGCATCTTCTTCATATCCGGCAGAATCGGCGTACCCGGACGGTCAGAAACAGCCAGACAGCAGTTTTCATCAAGAACCAGTTCCCGCTCTGTGATGCTGTCCGGATAGTTAAACATGGCCGGTGTCACATCGTGGGAATAATTCATGCCCGCAACGGCTGCCAGTTCAATACAGATGGCTTTACCCAGGTCGCTTTCCATCATGCCGCCGACCCAGCAGCCCATTCCTGCCTGGCGGCAGATGGCGTTGATATCGAGACAGTTCTGCAGACCACCTGCCCGGCCGGTCTTCACATTGATGTACTGACATGCCTTCATTTCCGCAGCTTCTTCCGCCTGCCATGGCTCGGTGATAGATTCATCCAGGCAGATCGGCGTATCGATGCATGCCTGCAGCTTCGCATGATAGTAAAGATCCCCCACCTGGAACGGCTGCTCAATCATGGCCAGATGGAACCGGTCCAGACTTTTCAGCAGTTCCCGGTCTTCCTGGCAGTTCCAGTTGTAGCTGGAATTGGCATCCACATGAATCACTTCGTTCGGGAACACGGACCGCACTGCAGCCAGCATGTCATAGTCCCAGCCGTGAGCCATCTTCAGCTTCACCCTCTTATAGCCCCGGTCGAAGCTTTTGCCCATTTCTTCAATGAGGGCATCATAGCTGTCGGCAATGCCGAAACTCTCTCCCACATCAATTTTATCGGTCACAGCACCCAGCAGTTTGCCCAGAGGCACGCCCTGCATATCTGCCTGCAGCGTCCACCATGCCATTTCAATCCCTGCCTTTGCAAACGGGGAACCTTTAAAAACAGACATGGCCTGGTTCAGCTGACGGGCACTGTCAAATTCTTTTCCAACGACGGCCGGTGCCAGAAAGCGTTTCGCCAGCTCAAAGATGCCCGGTCCATATTCATAACTGTAGGTAGGTCCCGGCAGCGGACTGGATTCACTCCATCCTTCATGGCTGCCCGAACGCATACAGGTAATCAGCGCGCTGTTTCCCGGATCAGCGCCGTAAGCTGTGCGCCAGGGGCGGTGAAACCGGTTTTCTACGAGATAAAGTTCAATTTTGTCAACACGCATTGTTTCCTCCTATGGAATGTTTACCTTCGGTTCTTCCTCGATCTGCACTTCCGGCATCAGCTCATCATCGATCACGCCCAGAATCTCCTCCAGTTCTTCCACCTGTTCCGGTGAAAATCTCTCGCGGATCCGCTTCATAACCTTGCCGATATAGTCGTAGGTAACACCATAGGTGGTCATGTACTTTTCCGTCACTTCCAGATGATATTCCCGCTTATCTTCCTCACTCTGCACCTTCCGGATATAGCCTTTTTTCACCAGATTTCCAACTTTATATGCCGCATTGGGTGCGGAAAGCTGTGCAAAAGACGAAAATTCGTTGATGGTCGGACGCCCCATGGCATAGATCAGTTCCACACAGAGAACCTCCGTAGCCGACAGCGCATCTTCCACATCGATATCCTGGTTAAAGACTTTGGAATACAGGCTCAGCTTAAACTTGGTGTAGATATCCGAAAAACTTTTTTCCAGCATTATTTTCACATTTCCTCTCTTGGAATCTGGTACTATTCTAACAAATCATGAATAAAAATTCAATTCCTGTTTTCCTTGTTTGAATGTTTTTCAGATCTGTTTCTGCGAACCTTATATCACTGCATACTGAACAGTGTGCTCAACAGTATGATCCATGCGGGCAGGCTCACTATGGAAAGAATCGTTGTCAGCGCTACACCTTCCGATGCCAGCGTGGCATTCCTGTTTTCCAGGGACGCAACAGCCACCATGTTCACCGCAGACGGGAAGCATGCACTGAATGTCAGCACAAGCTTGCACATGGAAGGGATCGGCAGCCAGTAAACCACCAGCAGGGTCATGGCCGGCACAGCAATCAGTTTAAACAGGGACGCCGCCAGTAGCTTTCGGTTTACCACGACTTTCCGCATATTGCTCTGTCCCAGCTGTACGCCGACCACGATCATGGACAGCGGTATGGATATCTGCCCTACCGATTCCAGCAGTGAAAACAGGAACGACGGCAGCCTGATTTGCGTAAACAGCAGGAAGATTCCGAGGAAAGAAGCCACTGCACATGGATTCACCATGGATTTCAGGTTTCTGCGCAGCGTGTGGCGGTCAAAGCCGCCGGTTCCGATGTTGATCTGGAAAAAACCTGCCGTATAGGTCCAGATGCAGAGGATAATATTGCACAGTACCATCAGATACAGCGCATCATCTCCGAAAGACGCCTGGGTAATGGGGAAGCCCATAAACCCGTTGTTCACCATATTGATAATGCTGATATACACACCTCGATCCTCTTTCGGCACCTTCAGCACCACTGCCGCACCATAGCCCGCGATCATGGCCAGCAGAAAAAACAGTACCGCCCCTGTCATGGTAACCACCGTCACCCGGACCGTATCCCCCGTCAGTTCTTTTCCGGCGATGGAGGTAATCAGAAGACACGGCGTTGCAATGTTCAACAGCAGTGAAATCAGATATTTATTTGACTCTGTCGGAAGAACGCCCAGTTTATTGGCGCCCAGTCCGATTCCTGCCATGGAAAAAACCACAGCAATCTTCGATAATATCAGTCCCATATTTCTTCTCTCTGATTCTGTCCTTATGTCATATATGTCACAGTTACTTCACAGCGAAAGCCTGCCGCACACTGCGGACTGCAGGATCTGAAATGCCGGGTAGATTAGGCACAAATTCCCGGGATCCTTCCGCAAGGACCACCACATCCGGATTCTGACGATCGATCCAGGTTTCATCTGCCCGAAATTCCGTCTGCAGATAGATTCCCAGCCGGCGAATCTGCTTTTCATAATACTCCAGCATCCAGCCCAGCTTAGTCTTATCCGGCGGCATCATGGCATACCGCACCATGCCACTGATTTTACGCCTTCTGCCAGCGGAACCTTCCATCCTTCCGGCTGAACACCGTTATCACTCATGCATTCCACCCGGGTAATGGCACCGCCGCCGTTGACGGTGATCATTTTCACACCTTCCCGCTCCAGCAGAATGCACGCCTGCCTGGCCCGCTCCAGATCCGTTCCTCCCTCCGCAAAATCATCTCCGTTGATTTTGGCGATGACCATGAAGGAGTCGTCTGCCAGCTCTTTCTGAATCCGCTGGATGATTTCAATGGTAAAGCGCATGGAATTCTCTACGTTATTGCTGCCGTATGCATCGGTTCTGTGATTGAACAGCGGGCTCAGGAACTGGGAAGGCAGATACGTGTGGGCACAGTGGAATTCGATGCCGTCCGCACCGGCTTCCTTCGCCCTGCGGCTTGCCTGAAACCACATGTCCTGAATCTGATGGATCTCCTCGATGGAAAAGTCATTGCAGGTCTTCGGTCTGGCTGCACCGACGCCGGTGGGCTGGCCCGCCTGCCCGGAGTGCCACGGCTGGAAAAAAATCAGGCAGTCTTCCCCATGGATGGCTTCCGTCAGCTTTTTCAGACCGGGGATATATTTATCGTCACAGAGCCAGGTCTGCCGGTCGGAAATGTAATGCCAGGTGGGATCGATGACTTGAATGCCGGTTACCAGTGCTGCCACGCCGCCACGGGCCACACTGCGGAAATACTCGATATATTCTTCCGTGGCAAATCCGTCCTTCGTCGCCAGATGCTTTCCCATGGCCGGATAGATGATCCGGTTTTTGAACGTACGGTTCCCGATCTGTACCGGCTGAAGAAATGCGTAGTCTTTTTTCTCTCACATGTTTGCTGCGCCGCCTTTCTGGAAATATAAAAGTGTAATCAAACTTTAATGTTTAATTACACTGTATCACTTTTCATTCTTGTTGTCAAGCTAATCAAACATCGGAGTTTAATTATGCCCCGAATTGATTCTGCATACCCTCAATCTGCTGACAAATCAGACGATCCACCGCTTCCTGGCTGAAGGTATGGTAATTGCAGTGGCACATTTCCGTCAGTCCGAAATGAATCAGATAGAGATAATCCACCACTTCCTCCGGATCCACATCTTCCCGCAGTTCCCCCTGCTTCACCGCTTCCTGTACAGAAAACCGTTTCAGATCGTAAATCTGATCAAAGGTTTCCCGCCGTTTCTGCAGGATATCGGCAAGCTCCGGATTGGTGACAATCTCACTGAACAGTGTGGTTTCCTGAATGTTCTGGCTGCTGCAGAGGGCCAGATCTTTTTTTACCTTTATGAAAAACGTATCTTCCGCATGATGAATCCTGCGGAACAGTTCCACCTTTCTTTCCAGGTACCGTTCCACCACCTGCGTATAGATCTCCAGTTTGCTGCTGAAATGATAGTACAGCGGCGTTCTGGTGATGCCCAGCTGCTCCGTGATTTCCCGGACACTTACTTCCGAGTAGTTCTTTTTCAGGAAAATTGCTTCTGCCGTGTCCAGAATATCCAGCTTCAGTTTTTCCACATCATTTTTTGACTTTTTCATTGTTTGCCCCTCCGCATCACATCCCACGCATGGACCGCAGTTGTCACAATCAGAATCCCTGCAGAAATCAGGATGGCATACAGCATGGTACGCAGCCCCTGCATGGCGAAGCTGCTCCATTCTTCCGCCATGGCAAATCGCATGGTATTATACAGCGAACCGCCGGGAATCAGCGGAATCGTAGCCGTTGCCACGAAAACGGTCACCGGACAGTGGATTTTGCGGGCAAGAATCTCGGCATACACTGTCAGAAGCATCGATGCGATAAAATAGCCCATCAGCTCTGTTCCTCCTGCCAGTTCACACAGCAGTACCGCACCCCAGGCCACACCGCCGCCCAGAGAACACCAGAAAAGTCTTCGTCCCCGCACATTGAACATCAGGCTGAAGCCCAGAGATCCGACAATCCCGGCCGCCAGCTGCAGCCACGGGATGATGACGGCAGTCAGGGAATTGGGAGATGCCAGCGCTGCAAAGCCCCATGCAATGGTCACGCTGAGGACCAGTGCTTCACTGAAGCGGAGCAGTCCGGATATGGTGTCACCGCTGAACACGTCGCGAATGGCATTGGTCAGGGCGATTCCCGGAATCAGCAGCATAATGATGCCGATGTTGATCATGGCAGGATTCAGCGGCAGATTGCAGGCAGCCAACACCAGGTTAGACAGAAAACCGCCCAGAAGGCTGCACAGCACCGTGGACAGATACCCGTTGATTTCCATGCGGGTGAAAACACTCTGCACGATAAACAGGATTGCGCCGATCACTCCGGCGAAGACTGCATCGTAACCGTTTCCTCCGAAAAACAGCGAAAAGCTGGAGGCGATCAATGCCCAGATTCCGCAGGTCTGTCCATACGTATATTTCGGGAGCTGTGCAATCCGGTTCAGTTCCCTCCGCAAAGCAGATGGCGACATCCTGCTGCTGCAGGCACGCCGCGAAAGGTCATTCAAGGCCTCCAGCGCCGAGAGATTGAATTTCGTTCCGGAAACACGCCGGGTTTGGGATATGGATCCTTTCTCGCCGAAATCTGCAGTCACAATGACGCAGGATGTAATCGTAAACACATCCACATTCTCCGCTCCATATGCGATGCACAGACGCCGGATGGTATCTTCCACCCGGGACACCTCCCCACCGCAGATCAGAAGCTGCTCGCCCAGATCCATGGCCGCGGAGACCAGCTCTGTCAGTTCTCTGTTGTTCGCCTGATTGATAAATTCCATAGAATCCGCTTCACTTTCTAATAATATCTAAAAAAATCTTGCGTTTGATAAGCTCCATATACGCAGTATACCACATCAGCTCTGCAAGTGCAAAAGAAACCAACTATCGTCATGCTGCACCTATACCGGTGTTCCCACTTCAATCAGATTCCCGTCCGGATCATAGAACCGGATTACTCTCTGCCCCCAGCTGTGTGTCATCAGCGTGTTCACATACTCTGTCTCCGGATACAGCGTTTCCAGCTTATGCACAAAGGCTTCTATATCGTTTTCTTCAAAATACAGTTCGCAGGAATTGTTCCTTCCGATGATTTCTTTTCCCAGAAAATCCTTCCAGTACTTCTCTTCTTGAAGAACCAGACCTTCCGTCAGAATCATATTCCCGTCATTGTCCACGATCATTTCCAGCCCGAACAGGTCATGATAGTATTTCCTCGATTTTTCGATATCATTTACAACAATCAAAATGTTTTTCAGTCTCATCGACAGCCTCCATTCTTTCATTTTCATTAATTCTCCGCTCTAAATCATCTTCGCATACCCAAATGCCGGAAGAAGCACAACGAAAAAATAGCCAATGATCGTGCAAATCAAAAACTTTTTTGTCGTAAATACCGCAACAAATTCACGAATCACCGCACTGGGCCAGTAATACCAGGCAACAGGCGCTCCAATACCTGTACATTTCATTTTCAATGACTTCGCATAGAGTAAGCATCTGTAAACATGATAATTGCTTGTAACAAGGGCGACTCGATGTTTTCCTTCTTTCGAAAAAATGATATCTCTCGAATTCTGTAGATTCTCCATTGTATTTTTTGACTGATCTTCGGGTATAATGTGTTCTTCCGGAATTCCATGCTCTAAGAGATATTGTTTCATCGCCTCCGCTTCTGAAATGGTCTCATCTCCACCCTGTCCGCCGCTTGGGATTATGACAGGTTTGCGTTTACTCTTGTTATATACCTTGATTGCTTTATCGATCCGGTTTGCCAGCAGCTTTGATACCTTATCTCCTTTCAGCAGTCCCGCACCGTGAATGATAAGAAAATCAAATTCTCTGATATGCGGCATAAACTGTATGAAAATCATATACAACACAAACGCAAGAATCCAAAAGCTGATATACAGAACGGACGATCCAATAAATATTGCAATCAGCTTCGCGACCGTATACTCCGGATTGACAGAATGGATTTCCAATTCGAATCCTACGAAATATGCTATCTCACCGACACCAATCACCAGACCTAAAAGCAGCGACAAAAGATTTCCCAATGACTTTGCTTCTTTCTTTGTCATCACAATGCCATTTATGATTAACATACCCGGTACCAGAAGAAGTGCCAGAAATGCAAGCAGAAACGCAGCCAGCAACACGGTTCCCATGTGCTCTCCCGCCAGTGCTGCGACGAAAAACACGGTAAAAAACAATGCATTCATAAGAAATATGCTGTTTCTGAACTTTTGCGGTTTCCACAATGTACTTCCGATAAACACGACCCATGAAATCAAGAAAAACGGCATCGCTACCGATAAATTATCCATTATATTTTCCACAACGATTCTCCTTCTATTTCACTGCATCCTCTCACACAGACACAATTTCATAATGATGACATACTGAATTTACAGCCCGCGGATAATGTTCAGATAATCCTGCCGCTGATCCACAACGGCATAAATCATGATCTCTTTATTCACCTCATCGATTTTGTAAAATACCAGATCCTTTTTCAGAACAAGCACCTTGTACCCCTGTCTACGTAGCACAGGATATCTTGGTTCCGTTCCCAGTTTTGGATTCTCACTCAGATTCATTATGCCGGACTCGATTTCATCAAGTTTTTCCATTACTGCAGCATTACCGAAGTTTTGTGCCACATATAAGATAATCTTTCTGATGCCTGCATCTGCAGTGTCAGTACGAGCAATTCTGTATGTCAAAATCATACCTCCTGCAGCATTGCACG
>JAQXSU010000246.1 GCA_029219125.1 Bacillota bacterium | reverse complement strand
GCACGGAAGCAAGGGGTGTATGCGGTATAATATACCGGCAGTTCTGCTTCGTCCATGATTTCCTGTGCGCGCAGATTGGTAACAGGAACTTCTGCGGTCGGGATCAGGAAGAAGTCCTTCTGCGGTACATAGAACATATCCTCTTCAAACTTCGGCAGCTGGCCGGTACCGGTCATTGCAGCCCGGTTTACCATGAACGGCGGCAGGATTTCCACATAATCCTGGTCTACCGTGTGCAGATCCAGCATGAAGTTGATAACGGCTCTTTCCAGACGAGCGCCCAGTCCCTTATATACGGTGAATCTGGCGCCAGAAATCTTCGCTGCCCGTTCGAAATCCAGAATGTTCAGGTCGGTTCCCACATCCCAGTGTGCCTTGGCTTCGAAATCGAAGGTGGTCGGTTCCATGAACTTTCTCATTTCCACGTTGGCGCTGTCGTCTTCACCGATCTGCACTTCAGGATTCGGCGTGTTCGGCACGTTCAGCAGTGCATTGCGAAGTCCTGCTTCTACTTCGGCAAGTTCTGTATCCATTTCCTTAATCTTCGCAGATAATTCCTTCATTTCGGCCATGATAGCTGTCGTATCCTCTCCGGCCTTTTTCAGCTTCGGAATTTCCTTGGAAACGGTATTCTGTTTGTTTTTCATCTGCTCTACTTCGGCCAGGATCTCTCTTCTTCTCTCATCGAATTTCACCACGTTTTCGATACCGAAGTCGCCTTTGCATCTTCTCTCTACGGCAGCCTTCACGCCTTCGTAGTCTTCTCTGATTCGCTTAATGTCTAACATTGTTTTTCCCTCTCTTCTTCTTGGTTCATATATGTATTAGAACAGGTTCTTTTTATACACCAGGTAATATTCAATCAGCTGGCTGATCTTCTGCTGAAGTTCAACCTGAAGGTCCGATGCCAGAGCATAGTCGCCCCGGTCAAGGGCTTCTTTGGCTCGTGTCAGCAGACATTTTTCGGACATGGTATCTTTACCGATATAGAACCGCAGGTCGTTGACTCTGGTCCAGTTGACCACATCATAGTCCGTAGCATCTTCCTTATGGAGCTTGACGCATTCCCGGACAATATCCATGTAGTTTGGAATATCCCGGTTATGCAGTTCCATCTTCCACTGGTTCAGCGTCGCTTCGAAGAACGATTCAATGGCCAGATCATTGATGACACCGCCCTGGATTGCCTTCACCTTTTCCGGATTGTTCCGGAGACCCTGCAGGTTCTCCCATACGGTGGCAGGCGCCACACCGAACAGCTTTTCTCTTTCTTCTTCGGTGTAGTCCTCAAACACGTTGTGCTCGCTCCGGTATTCTCTCTCTGTTTCCAGATAGAAATCCTCTTCTCCGTATTTCTTGGAGATGGACTTTTCCAGATCTGCCGGTGTCTTTTCCTGCGTCAGTGCCTGACGGATACCATCCAGCATGGCCATATAGCAGGTTGCCAGAATCAGATAGGTGTTGCTCTTCGGATTCGGCGCACGCAGCTCGAACCGTGTAGCCATCGGGTTCTTGGCATCCCGGATCAGACCCACCAGGATGGTTCTGTTTCTGGACGCTTCCGTGACGCTCTTTCCCAGCGAAGTTACGATACATACCGGCGCTTCATAACCCGGCTTCAGCCGGTTCAGCGAGTCGGTGGTGGAGCTTACAAACGGGTTGATTGCCTCGTAGTTCTTCAGGATGCCCATGAGACCGCCCAGTCCCAGAGGGCTCAGATAATCTTTCTCTGTGTTCTTCGCCGAGAACAGGTTGACCATCTTTCCGCTCTTCAGACGGGCTGCCACACCCAGGTGGGTATGCTCGCCGCTTCCTGCTACGCCTTCGATCGGCTTGGCCATGAAGGTGGTATGGAGGCCGAACTGGTTAAATACATCTCTGACAATGTATTTTACCTGCTTCTCATTGTCCGCTGCCTGCATGGCGTCGGCATACTTCCAGTCGATTTCCAGCTGTTCCATGATGTGTTCGTGGGATCCCGCGCTGGTGATCTGCGACTTGACGCCGCCGACCTCCTTGTGCCCCATTTCCACACCGACACCGTAACGGTCTATGATTTCCAGAGACTTTTCCAGCGCCGTTCTCACCGGTCCGTAGGTTCTCTTCCAGTACTGCTCCTTCAGTTCCTGGGAAGTGGAAAGCTGTTCTCTGTCCGCCTTGTCCTCCGGTGTCTTGACCCAGAACTCCAGCTCTGTAGCACTGGTGATGCAGATCTCCTCGATCTCATCCACCGAATCCACGCCATTGATATACCTGAATGCATAAGGGTGACTGCGCAATAGCTCCATCAGTTCTTTCTTGAATGCGTTGATGGAGTTGCGCAAAATAGATCGTGCACCCACCTCTGTCTTTTCGTTATGCACCAGGAACGCAGGAATGCGGATAGTGCCCACCGGCAGTCCTGTTTTCGGATCGACGTTATCGTAGTTATAGTCCACATACCAGTTTACAGACAGATCCGGCACCAGGTCCACCTTGGCATTGTTCAGATCTGCGATTTTCGGCAGGTCCACGCTGGAACCGTCGGTCTGCACGCCATGAATCAGCATGTCGTCCATATCGTCCAGAAACAGTTTAATCGGAATACGCTCGTCCGTGTCATTTCCGGCGATGTCCAGACCGGCGAATGAAACGAACTGAACCTCCGGATGCTCCTCCAGCACTTTGATGATATCTTCTTTTTCATGTCTGCCTGCAGGAATATTAAAAAGCATCTTATCTAAGTCAAATCCCAGCATGTTCGTTGTAACCTCCCCAAGTTCAAAGCATAAATGTGCAGGGAGACGGCATGCGTCCCCTTGCACACTTAAAATACCATTATTTAAGATAAAAGTGTAGCACAATCCGGCTTAACTTGCAAGTTCATCCAGATATTTTTCCA
>JAQXSU010000245.1 GCA_029219125.1 Bacillota bacterium | reverse complement strand
AAAGCTGCTGCCATTATGGAAAGGATCGGCCTGTGAAGGGGCTTGTTTTAGCAAAAGCATACTACGATGCCTTCGGCAGCCGGATTCTGGAAGCAGCGAATCGGCTGGCTCCGGGGCTTTCTTCCCGTCTTTCCGTCGGTCTGGTCGGCGAAGGATCTCAGTGCTTTGGTTATGACGATGCCATCTCCCAGGATCATGACTTCGCACCGGGTTTCTGCGTGTTTCTTTCCGATGAGGATTTTCAGTCTTTCGGTCCGGCGCTGCAGGAGGTCTATAACCAGCTTCCGGACCGGTTTCAGGGGTTTTCCTGTGAAAACATCATCGCCGGAGATCGTCTCGGGGTCATGTGCTGCAGTGACTTTTACAGCCGCTTTACCGGCGTTCCGGAAACGAATCTGGACTGGCTGTTTCTGCCGGAATCTGCCCTGGCGGCAGCCACAAACGGTCAGATCTGGCAGCGCGGCTGCAGTCAGTTTGATGCAGTTCGAAGTCTTCTTTCCTCCTTCTATCCGGAGGATATCCGGCGAAAAAAGATTGCATCCCGGGCGGCGGTGCTTTCGCAGGCCGGCCAGTACAATCTGCTTCGTCTGATCCGTCGGGGTGATGAAGTGGCTGTCCTTTTCGCCATGAGCCGGTTTGCAGAAGCAGCAATTTCCATGATCCATCTGCTGCGCCGCCGCTATACGCCATTTTATAAATGGGCATTCCGCAGTCTTTCGGACATGGCGGAAACAGATCCCCTGGCAGAAG
Source organism: Bacillota bacterium (assembly GCA_029219125.1). Taxonomy (GTDB): domain Bacteria; phylum Bacillota; class Clostridia; order Peptostreptococcales; family Anaerovoracaceae; genus RGIG7179. The sequence goes on along the minus strand of JAQXSU010000245.1, from coordinate 7,317 downwards.
AATGCTGCCGGCAGCTGAAAAAAATGCCGGAGGTGGGGATTTTGCTCCGTCAGGGAAAAAAAGAGGATGCAGAAAGGCTGGCCTTCCAACTGACCGAGACCATCTGCGAGAATATTGCCCGGGAGCTGCACAGCCAGCACCTGTCGGAAACCACAGGCAGTTTCCTGCAGGATCATCTGGCAGACATTATGAACGGAATTGAGGATCCGCAGATCCGCAGCATGCATCCCATGGCGGATCCGGCAGTCTGAAGGAAATCTTTCATCCGTCATCATACAGCAATTTAAGAAGAGGTAAATTTATGGAACAGTTTGACAGACAGAAAACAATCGAAACCATCATTCGGACAGAATGGGATATGTTTCAGCAGACCGATAACATCGGAGGACGGGCCAGCTGTCAGGATGACCCGGAGACGTTTTATATCATGCGGGCCAGCCAGTATGAGAACTGGACGGATTCCATGCTGTCCTGCTGGGCGTCCTTCCTGGAAAAAAGCAAAAATGAAGGCCGTAATCTTGTGACCGAAAAATACGGCCGCATGATGCAGTATACGGACCTTCATTACTATAACAAATATCTGAAAGGGGCATTTCCTGCCGTTTCTCAGCCGTGTTACCGGCTCATTAACGCCATCGTACCGCAGCTGATCGCCTGGGAGCAGGAGTTCGCAGCTGCCTGGCCGAAGCTTGCCGATGTCGGCAGGCCCATCACCTCCGATGGGGATGCCAGCGGTTTCACATCCATGGAAACCTACGCCAGAGGCGAGTTGGAAACCTATCCGGAAGAGCTGCTGCGTCTCTATGCGGACTATGTGGCAGATCTGAAAGCTGCCGGAAAATCCCTTTCTGTCATGAATCAGCAGACCATGGTCTCCTATTACGGCTATGACTCCATCGAGGAGGCAGAAGCGTCGCTGGCCTGAGAAGCTTCAGGCAGAACGTCATCCGGTGCAGCATGCCCTGTTTCACCGATCCGACGCGTCGGCGTAAACCATTCTCTCCGGCGGGACGGCCGGTGGAAACAGCGATCGCAAACATTGAACCGGAATCCTGGAGGAAGAGGCATGCCGCAGTACTTGCACTTACGCAGATATTCCTGCTTGGTCTCCAGAAGAAGTTCGTTGATCTTCTCGCAGAGGCGAAGCTTCTCTTCCATGGTTTCATCTTTTTCGCCGGCTCGCTTAAGCATACGGCTGTATACATCCAGCGCTGCATACTGAAGCTCACAGTCTTCCAGTGTCAGCGCTTTTTCATCGATAAATTCCGGATGAGGCATGGATTCTTTTCGGAAAAATGCCTGGCAGCAGGATTTCCAGTAGGCCACCAGCTCCGGTGATTTCACGTCCACCGGACAGGTGATGCAGGAAAAGATTTCTTCTTTGGTCGCCTTCTTAGGCACCGGCTTCATTTCCTGATAAAGCACCATGGCTTCCCACATGTCTTCTCTGCTGAAGCCTTCCACCTCCGGCAGGTCCTCCCAGGTTTCCAGCAGTTCCTGCAGCGGATATTCTGAGGACAGGGCATCCTGCGGGAACGGAATGGTCAGATGAGTCACCGGCGGTGTTTCTTCCCGCAGGCACTCTTCAATCAGCTCCGGTGTATCCATGGTCAGCACATAGCCTACATCATATTTTCCATACCGGCCTGCACGGCCTGCGATTTGTTTCACTTCACTGACATGCAGCAGGCGAGTGGAAACGCCGTCATATTTTTTGGTTTTGCAGAAGATTACCCTGCGGATCGGAAGGGATACACCCATGCCGATGGCATCTGTGGCCACCACCACGGTGGTTTTTCCTTCTGCAAATTTACGCACTTCTTCCCTTCTGGACGGCGGCGGCAGGGCCCCGTATACCACGCTGGCCTGTACACCCTTTTCTTCCAGTTCGGCCGCGATCCGCAGCACTTCCCGTCTGGAAAAGGTAATCAGCGCATCTCCCGGCTCCACCTGAGACAGGTCCTCAAAAGTTCCGGCAAACTCCAGCGGTGTCAGACGCTCATGGTGGATCACTTCATACCGGCTTCCGGTATTTTCAATCAGGCTTTCGATAATGGACAGTCCCTCCGGTGCGGTGCAGATATGCATTTCATCGGTGTCGATGGACAGAATTGCTCTGGTCCAGTGACTGCCTCGTTCTCTGTCGGCCACCAGATGAGCTTCATCAATAACCACAACATCATAATGCTGGTGATAATCGCACATTTCGATGGTTGAAGCCACCTTATTGCTGAACGGAATATCAATCTTTTCTTCCCCGGTCAGCAGGGAGCATGGTACACCGTCTTCGTTGAGAGTATCGAAAACCTCCAGCGCCAGCAGCCGCAGCGGCCCCAGGTATGCCCCTTTGTCTGCCCGCTTCAGGGCCTGCAGAGCAGCATATGTCTTTCCGCTGTTGGTCAGACCCACATGGATATAGACCCGGCGATACATGTCTTTCGCCTGTTCGATCATTTCCATGCCGCCGTAAGAAAGCAGCAGATTCCGCATTGCATCGGTCCGTTCCTTCTGTTTCCTTCGCATGGCTTCCACCTTGGCGAAATCCCGCTTGAAGTAAGGATCTTCCGTGATCATCTCTGCTTCGCTCTTCTTCCAGTAATGACGATTGTCGTCTTTTCCCAGCCCCAGCTCGCAGCCTCTGCCTGCAGGCGGGAAGTGCTTCTTGATCAGAGAGTCGGTCAGTCGGTACTGGGCTGTCAGTTCCGCCCGGGAATAGTATTCCGCTCTCAGTCTCTTCTTTTTACTTCTGTGTCTGTTTCTCTTTTTTGCCATTGGAATATTCAGTCTTTCTGTTGATTTTCTTCTCGCGTTTTTATTTTTTCCGCTGTCTATGCAATCCATACCAATAACTTTATCTTGTTCTTCTAATCTAATATTCTAACAAAATTTTCCTTCACACACAAGGGAAATCTGTTGCACGCCGCATCAAAGCGTGGTATTCTGTGTATGAGTATTTCAGAAAGGATTGTGCCAAGGATTGTGAACATGTATATCAGACCAGCGAGACCCGAAGATATGGACCGCATCATGGAAATATGCGATGCGGCCCGCAGTTTTATGAGAAAGAACGGGAATCATACCCAGTGGATCAACGGCTATCCCTCCCGTCAGCAGATGAATCAGGACAGACAGAACGGAAACAGCTATGTCTGGGCAGAAATTGATTCCCAGGGAGATGAGATTTTGCGAGGCGTTTTCACCTTTATCCTCGGTGAAGATCCGACCTATACTGTCATCGAAGGCGGCACATGGAGAAACGCCGAGCCATACGGCACCATACACCGCATGGGCAGTGACGGAACCAGAAGCGGGTTCTTCCGACAGGCACTTCAGTTCTGTCTGGAACAGACGGATAATGTCCGCATTGATACCCATGCCGATAACCTGACGATGCAGCACCTGGCAGAGCGGGAGGGCTTCCTCCGCTGTGGCACCATCTATGTGGCGGACGGCACACCGCGAATTGCATATCATTACGTAAAATAGATTTCCGGCTGCGCTCAGACACCGGCTCTCGCAGCAATAGCCTTTTCCAGCCAGTCTTTCCCGTCGGTAAACCGTGCTACCACATAGGAAATCACATAGTCTCCGGACGAATTGATCATGGTTGCCGGCGGATCCACCAGATTTCCGATGGTAATGGCGATCGGGTAAGCGATTTCCAGCTGGGTCGGGAAGAAAATGGAGCACATGATGAATTCTCCGATGTAGCCGCCGCCCGGAATGCCGGACATTCCCACAGAAGAAACCACCGCTACCAGAATTACCAGCAAAAACGTATTGATCCCCTCAAACGGGATACCGAAAACGCCGAAAAGAAAGGCGATTTTCAGCACGCAGGAGAAGCAGGAACCATCCATATGCATGGTTGCTCCCAATGGAATAACGATTTCTGAAACATCCTTCGGCACACCGGTTTCCTCGGATACCTCCAGATTGGTCGGAATGGTTGCCACGGAGGAGCAGGTTCCCAGCGCAGTGACTGCAGGGCGGAGAATATGGCGGTACATGGTCTTCGGTCCCTGCTTTCCGCCCCCGAACCATGCATACAATGGAAAGGCAACCAAAACATAGACCAGACACAGCGGATAGTAGACCGACAGTCCCCGGCCATAGCTTCCGGCGATAGCCGGTCCGTAGGTAGCCACCAGATCCGCGAAAAATCCCAGGAAAGCGATCGGCGCATAGTAGGTGACGATTTTCACGACTTTCATCATACAGTTTGACAGATCTTCCAGCCATTTTGCAGTCATGGTCTCACTGCCGCCGCTCAGCTGGACACCGAATCCGAAAAGAATGGAAAACACGATCAGCGGAAGCATAGCTTTCCTGCTGAGGAGCCCAACGAAATCTTCAGCCGTAAAGAAGCTGATAAACAGATCCGACAGGCTGGTCTGCTCATCTACCGTTCCTCTGGCCAGATCACCCCATGGCTCCAGAACCGGCGGAATCAGCCGCATCAGTACGATCATAATCACGGCGGCGATGGCACCTGTAATGAGAAATGCGCCGATGGTGGTTCCCATGACCTTGCCGGCACGTTTTCTGCTGGGCATGTTGGCAACAGCTCCGGCGATGGAAGCAAAGACCATCGGTACCACGATACAGAACATCAGATTGATAAATATTTTACCCAGAGGTGCCAGGTAAGAGGCACCTTTTTCAATCATCTGACCGTCTGCATCATACACATTCGGCCAGACTGCGCCCAGGATACAGCCTGCAATGATGGCACAGACCATGAAAGTCAGCAGGCCGTAATTCTCACGAAAAGAATTCCTGTCCATATCATTCCCCTTTCCGGCATGCATCTGTCATATCCATTACATGCCGGTACAGTATATGTGCAGAAATTCTGTTCGAGAATCATTTATTTCTTTTTCGAATGCCCCACCGCACGCACTGCCAGACCGATGAGCAGTCCTATGGCTGTGGGGCAGATCCATCCCATGCCAAGTCCAAAGAAAGGCAGATATCTTTCTGCCAGGTTCATCAGAAAATCGGTGTGCAGCACGGCCTGCAGTCCTTCCGGCAGTGCATGAAGGAAATCCAGAATTGCTGCAGCAAAAGTGAACACCGTTACTGAAACATATACCCTTCTGTCGTGACCGAAGAATCTGCCGAAAAGAGCCAGCAGAATCAGCGTGATACCCAGCGGATACAGCAGCATCAGTGCAGGAACAGAATAGGCGATGATGCTGTTCAGGCCCAGATTGGCGATGAGGAAAGCCGTCAGCGTAAACAGAATCGTCCAAATCCGGTAGCCTGGACCTTTCGGGAACAGTGCGCCAAAGGTCTCTGCACAACTGGTAATCAGTCCAACTGCAGTCTTTAAACAGGCCAGGGAAACTGTCACGGCAAGAATCAGTGTACCTGCTCTGCCGAAATAATGACCGGCAATCAGGTACAGTGCCTCTCCGCCATTGCTGCAGGCCTGCATGATTCCTCGGCTTTGAACACCGATAACCGTAATGAATACATAAATCACGCCCATGAGCAGACAGCTGAATACCCCCGCCTTGACTGTACTGGCCGCGATATCTCCCGGTTCCTCGATGCCGAGACCGCGAATCACGTTTATTACTACGATACCGAACGCAAGCCCTGCCAGCAGATCCATGGTGTTGTATCCTTCAATAAATCCGTTAAAAAAAGCCCCGCTTTCATAAGAAGCTTCCGGAGGAATCCCCTCTGCAGATCCCATTGGAGAAAGAAATGCCGCAGCCACGAAAATTCCAAGACAAAGGAGAAATACAGGATTGAGGATTTTTCCAATCCAGATCAGTATTCCGCCTGGCTTTAATGAAAAAAACAGAACAATCAGAAAAAACACCAGAGAAAACAGCCCCAGCCACAGCTTCGAAGAATCCGGATCCTGCAAAACCGGTTCAAGCGCCACAGTAAAAGGTACGCTGGCACATCGTGGTATGGCAAAAAGTGGTCCGATGGTCAGGTACAGCAAGCATGTAAAAAAGACACTGTATTTTTTTCCTACCCTGTTTCCTAAAGAAGAAACGCCGTCACTTCGGCTGATACCCAACGCCGCAACTGCAAGCAGCGGCAGACCTACGCCGGTCATCAGAAATCCGGCAACGGCAGGCCATATATGGTTTCCTGCCTGCTGTCCCATATAAACAGGGAAAATCAGGTTCCCTGCACCAAAAAACATTCCAAAGAGCATGCTGGTCACGGTGATGGTTTCCGCCGCTGTCAGTCCCTTCTTTTTTAATGCACCCATTCTTATATCTCCCATAGTATATTTGATTTTACATGATTCCTTCCCGCACATCCGCCTCCGTCAGGGTCATTAGTGCCTCGTCCGCAAGACTCTCACCCGCCGGATCGGCTGCCAGCCGGTTTGCCTGACAGTTGATAATCTTTTCAAATACGTTGCGCACAGTGCGGCCGTTTCCGAAATTGTCATTCCGCTCCGCATACATCCGGTCAAATTCCCCGCGAAGCAGCGTCTGCGCATCCTCTGCAAGCATGTATCCGTTCTTCTTGCACTGCATCTGAAAAATCTGCTCCATCTCTTCCCCCGTATAATCCGGGAAGTGCAGATATTTATTAAACCTGGACCGCAGGCCCGGGTTGGCTTCGATAAACTTGTACATCAGATCATCATAGCCCGCCACGATAACCACCAGCTCATCCCGGTGATCTTCCATTGCCTTCAGAATGGTGGCAATACACTCTTTGCCGTAGCTGTCCTCTTCGCTTTCCACCAGCGCATATGCTTCATCGATGAACAGGACGCCGCCGATGGCTTCCTTGATGACCTTGGCAGTCTGAATGGCGGTCTGCCCCAGATAGCCGGCCACCAGACCGCTCCGGTCCACCTCCACCAGCTGCCCCGTCTTCAGGATGCCGATCTGCTTGTAGAGCTTCGCCAGCAGACGGGCAACCGTTGTCTTTCCGGTTCCCGGATTTCCCGAAAAGACCAGATGATAGGACACTTCTGCCGTTTTCAGTCCACGGCTCTCCCGCAGCTTGCAGACCTTGATGAAGTTCATCAGGGTATGGATGTCCTTTTTTACCGCTTCCAGCCCCACCAGACTGTCCAGCTCCGCCAGAAGCTCTTCCAGCGTTTTCTCCGGCTCAGCTTCCTTCTCCGGTTCCGCTTCCTTCTCCGGTTCTGCTTCCTTCTTTGCCTCAGCCTTTGCCTTATGTTTCTCCTTCCCTGCAAAATCCGCTTTCCCGGCATCTTTCGTCGGTTTGCCGGTCTCTTTCTCACACCCATAGGTGATGTTGGCGCCAAACCGGTTGTAGACAAACTGACCGCCCGGCAGATCACGCTCCATCACGCCCTCTACATTC
>JAQXSU010000244.1 GCA_029219125.1 Bacillota bacterium | reverse complement strand
GTAAAGATTGTTGAAAAGTACGGCGTTCCTCATATTTCAACCGGAGATATCTTCAGAGAGAATATCAAAAAAGGTACAGAACTGGGCAAGAAGGCACAGGAGTACATGAACCGGGGTGAGCTGGTTCCGGATGACCTGGTAATTGAGATCGCAACTACCCGTCTGCTGGAAGATGACTGCAAAAACGGCTTCCTGCTGGACGGCTTCCCGAGAACCGTTTATCAGGCAGAAAAGCTGGATGAATTTCTGGCGGCCCACGGTTCAAAGATTGATAAGGTACTTGACATCGCAGTAGAAAAGGAAGAACTGATTACCCGACTGACTGGCAGAAGAGTATGCAAGGCATGCGGCGCCAGCTATCACGTGGTAAACATTCCTCCTAAGACCGAAGGAATCTGTGATATCTGCGGCGGCGAACTGGTACAGCGCGCGGACGATAATATCGAAACCGTAACCAACCGGATTGACGTCTATGAAGCACAGACCAAACCACTGGTCGACTACTATGAAAAAGCTGGAAACATCGCACATATTGATGGTGCAACAGGACTTGACAACGTGTTTGCTGATATCGTAAAGGCTTTGGGAGAATAGCATGATCATCATCAAATCCAGACAGGAACTTGAATTGATGCGCGAAGCCGGAAAAGTGACTGGCTACATTCTGAAAGAACTGGAACAGTTCATGAAACCGGGTGTAGCCACCATCGAAATTGACCGGTATGTGGAAAAAACCGTGAAGGAATACGGCATGACGGCGGCTGAAAAAGGATACTGCGGGTATCCGGCCAGCGTCTGCGTATCCATCAACGATGAAGTAGTACATGGAATTCCAAGCAAGAAACGAATCCTTCAGGACGGTGACATCGTCAGCGTAGACCTGGTGGTGGAAAACAAGGGGTATATGGCCGATGCGGCCAGAACCTACGGTGTAGGTACCATCAGCCCGCAGGCAGCCCGACTGATTGAAACCGCAGAACGTGCTTTCTATGAAGGCATCAAGTATGCGAAAGAGGGCTTCCGCCTGTCTGATGTATCCCATGCGATCCAGTCCGTTGTGGAAGGAGAGGGCTTCGGCGTAATTCGCGATTTTGTAGGACACGGAATCGGCAGAGAAATGCATGAGGATCCTCAGATTCCCAACTTCGGCAAGGCGGGGAAAGGCCCGCGGCTGCAAAGAGGCATGACCCTTGCCATCGAGCCCATGATCTGTGAAGGTGACTGGGAAGTGGACGTTTTGCTGGATGACTGGACAGCAGTAACCGTTGACGGCGGTCTGGCAGCACATTATGAAAATACTGTTGTTATAACGGATGGTGAGCCTGAGCTGCTTACTTTGTAAAGAGAAGGAGACGTATCTATGGCGAAGAAAGACGTCATTGAAGCAATGGGAACAGTTGTCGACGCCCAGCCAAACGCGATGTTTAAGGTTCAGCTTGACAATGGTTTCGAGGTGCTTGCACACATTTCAGGTAAAATAAGAATGAACTATATCAGAATTCTTCCCGGAGATAAGGTAAAAGTGGAGCTTTCTCCTTATGACCTGACCCGGGGAAGAATCATCTGGCGCGATAAGTAAGCTTAACGAATGACAGATTAGGAGGAAAATCATGAAAGTAAGAGCTTCCGTAAAACCAATCTGCGAAAAGTGCAAGGTAATCAAGAGAAACGGTAAAGTTATGGTTATCTGCGAAAATCCGAAGCACAAGCAGAAACAAGGTTGATTGAATCGATAATGCAGCCGGTGCGGAGACCAGGCCCGCGCCCGTAAGAAAAGGCTGCCTTCAAAGATAATGAAAACCCGTCTATATCACTCCTGGGAAGCCAGGCGCCTTGCAGCGCCCGGCAGGTGACGGAAGATGGGAGAAGGAGAAAAATATGGCTCGTATAGCCGGTGTTGACTTACCAAGAGAAAAAAGAGTTGAAATTGGTCTGACCTACATCTACGGTATCGGCAGACCGACTTCCCTGGCAATCTTAGAGAAGGCCGGAATCAATCCTGACACAAGAGTCAAGGATTTAACCGAAGAAGAAGCTGGTAGAATCAGAAAAATCATCGACGAAGAATACCTGGTAGAAGGTGATCTGAGAAGAGAAGTTTCTCTGAACATCAAGAGACTGATGGAAATCGGTTCCTACAGAGGCATCAGACACAGAAGAGGCCTGCCTGTAAGAGGACAGAACACCAAGACAAATGCAAGAACTCGCAAGGGTCCGAAGAAGACCGTTGGCAGAAAGAAAAAAGCAGGGAAGTAAAGGAGGTAGGAAGTAATGGCTAAGACTGTAAAGAAAACAGTTAGAAAGAAAAAAAGAGAACGTAAAAATATTGAAAAAGGCCAGGCACATATCCAATCCACCTTTAACAATACTTTAGTTACTCTGACTGATATGAGCGGAAACGCACTGAGTTGGTCTTCCGCTGGATCTCTGGGCTTCAAGGGTTCCAGAAAGTCCACCCCGTACGCTGCACAGATGGCCGCTGAAGAAGCTGCCAAGGGTGCGATCGAACACGGTTTAAAGACTGTAGAAGTTTATGTAAAGGGACCTGGTTCCGGTAGAGAAGCTGCCATCAGAGCACTGCAGACTGCCGGCCTGGAAATCACCATGATTCGTGATATCACCCCGATTCCGCATAACGGCTGCAGACCACCGAAGAGAAGAAGAGTCTAAGAAAGGAGGAGTAATTCAGAATGTCAAGATATACAGAGGCAAATTGCAAATTATGCAGAAGAGAAGGTCAGAAACTTTTCTTAAAGGGCGAAAGATGCTACAGCAGCAAGTGCGCCATTGAAAGAAGAAATTACGCTCCTGGACAGCACGGTCAGGCAAGAAAGAAGCAGTCCGAATACGGCCTGCAGCTGAGAGAAAAGCAGAAAGCAAAGAGATTCTACGGAATGCAGGAAACCCAGTTCAGAAATCTCTTTGAGAAAGCCGCCAAGAAGCCGGGCATGACTGGTGAAAACTTACTGGTACTGCTGGAAACCAGACTGGACAACGTAGTATTCAGACTGGGCTTCGCTTCTTCCAGAAAAGAAGCAAGACAGCTGGTAACCCACGGTCACTTCACCGTAAACGGCAAGAAGGCTGACATTCCATCCATGGAAGTAAAGGCCGGAGATGTGATCAAGGTAAAGGAAAAGAGCCAGAGCTCTCCGAAGTTCAAAGAAGTGAAGGAAATGTCCATTACCGTTCCTTCCTGGATGAGCGTAGATGTTGAAAAGCTGGAAGGTAAGGTAATCACCCTGCCGAGAAGAGAAGACATTGATACGCCGATTGCAGAGCACTTAATCGTCGAATTATATTCCAAGTAATATAGCAGCATGAATCAGTCGGCTAATATAGTACCAGGAATGCAAAGGAGGGTTTTGCGTGATAGAAATCGAAAAACCAACAATCAATAAGTTTATTGATGAAGACGGACAATACGGCAAGTTTGTAGTGGAACCTCTGGAAAGAGGCTACGGAACAACTCTGGGCAACTGTCTGAGAAGAATTCTCCTCAGTTCTCTGCCGGGAGCAGCCGTTACATCAGTGAAAATCGACGGTATACTTCACGAGTTCTCTACCATACCAGGTGTGAAAGAAGACGTAACTGAAATCATTCTGAATCTGAAGAAGCTCGCAGTAAGACTGAATGGAGAAAATACCAAGAGAGCCATCATCAATGCGGTTGGACCAAAGGAAGTAACTGCAGCAGATATCATTGGAGATGCCGAAATGGAGATCTTCAATCCGGATCTGCACATCGCTACCCTGGAGGAAAACGCAACACTGGTGATGGAGATCAATCTGGCAAGAGGCAGAGGTTATGTTCCTGCTGAGCAGAACAAGACTGAAAACACGCCGATTTCCGTGATTCCGGTAGACTCCATCTACACCCCTGTGAGAAAGGTAAACTATACTGTAGAAAACACCAGAGTCGGTCAGGTTACAGACTATGACCGTCTGGTGCTTGAAATCTGGACAGATGGTTCCATTACACCTGACGAAGGCGTATCCATCGGTGCCAAGATCATGCAGGAACATCTGAACCTGTTCATTCAGCTGACCGAAGCGACAGGATCCATGGAAATCATGGTGGAAAAGGAAGAAGATCAGAAAGAAAAAGCCCTCGAAATGACCATCGAGGAACTGGAACTTTCCGTTCGTTCCTTCAACTGCCTGAAGCGGGCTGCAATCAACACAGTGGAAGAACTTACCCAGAAGTCTGAAGACGATATGATGAAGGTTAGAAACCTCGGTAAGAAATCTCTCGACGAAGTAAAGGCCAAACTTGAAGACTTAGGTCTTTCCTTAAGACCAAGCGATGATTAAGTATTAACGAAAGGAGAGCATCCAAATGCCAGGATATAGAAAACTGGGCAGACCTTCTGCACACAGAAAGTCCATGCTGAGAAACCTTGTAACTGACCTGTTCAGAGAAGGCAGAATCCAGACGACTGACTGCAGAGCAAAGGAAGCCAGAAGAGAAGCAGAAAAGCTGATCACTTTAGCAAAGCGCGGCGATCTTCACGCAAGAAGACAGGTGCTGGCTTATGTGTTCGATGAAGACGTAGTTAGCAAGCTGTTCGATGAAATCGCGCCGAAGTACGCAGACAGAAACGGTGGTTACACCAGAATTCTGAAGCTGGGACCTCGGCAGGGAGACAACGCAGAAGTTGTATTCCTGGAACTGGTTTAATTCCGGATTTGCGGAAATCAGGTTTCTGAACAAAATATAACATGCAGAACAAAACCCCGTGGATTGGCTGTAACGGCCAGGCGCGGGGTTTTCTGTCTGCAATGATTGTACTGATCACGGCCCGTACCGCCGAATGATATCATCGGCGATGGCAGTCTTTTTCCTGCAGGCATCCATGGCCGTTTTTTCAATCCAACGGTTGGCTTCTGTCTCCGTCATGGATTCATGCTCGATCAGGAGCCATTTGGCCCGGTTTACCAGGCGAATCTCCTTCATTTTCGCCTCCAGGCTGATCCGCTGATGTTCCATTTCCAGCAGCTTCATTCGCAGAGGGCGCAGAAAAGAAAGGGCCTGAACCAGGGCAGGTCCGGACATCGGCTTGGGCAGGGTCAGGATGCCGTGGGGCTCCATCTGATAAGAGATCTGATCCTGCAACTCGTTCTTCACCAGAAGAAGGACGGCAAGGTTCCGGTCAGCCAGTTCGACAGCAAGCTGGGTTCCCAGTTCGTCAGACAGGGGCGTATTGATGATGACAATATCCGGCGCCTTTTCGTAGAGCTGCTTCCGCACCTGGATGGCGCTCTCAGCCTGGCCCACCTGTTGCAAGCGGCTGGAGCGGAGTATGGGAGCCAGAACTTCCGAGGTTTTCGGCGACGTGCTGGCCAGCATGACTTTCAGGGTAGTATGTTCTGTCCGCATGGCAGGAAACCTCATTTATTCCAGACTCATGGCTGCAAGGAAATCGGATGGAAGGACGGATTTCAGGAAACTGCTGTTCCTGGCCAGCGTCCTGGCCTCTTCCAGGGAGGCCGGCAGCCTGTCCAGACCGGCCGTCACAGAGCCGGATGCCGTGAAGAGATTGGCATCGGTTGGCGGCGGAAGCAGGAGATTTCTGCGGACTCCGTCCAGACCGGCATAGATCAGCACGGCGAAAGCCAGGTAAGGGTTGGCATTGGAGTCCGGGGAGCGCAGCTCAAACCGCCGTCCCTCCGGCGGTGCGGCAGGAATACGGATCAGCTGGGACCGGTTGCCGTGAGACCAGGAAATGTAGCTGGGAGCCTTCTTTTCCCCCAGACGGCGGTAGGAGTCTGCATGAGGGTTTAAAAACAACGTGATTTCTCCAATGTGTTCCATGATACCGGCCATGAAGGAATCCTGCACATCCCGCCCGTCGTCACTGGTGACAGAAATATTGATATGCATGCCGCTGCCGCTTTTCAGTTTCAGAGGTTTCGGAGAGAAATCTGCATAGGCGCCGTTTGCCATAGCCACTGCGGTAACCACATTCTTAAAGGTAGTCGCATTATCTGCCGTGGTCATGGGATCTGCAAACCGGAAGTCGATTTCCTGCTGGCCGGGACCCTCTTCATGATGGGATGCCTCCGGGGTGATGCCCATATCCTGCAGGGTGAAGCAGATTTCGCGGCGGATGTTTTCTCCACGGTCCAGTGGAGCGATATCAAAATAGCCTGCGTTATCGTAAGGCGTCTGGGTCGGATTGCCGTCCTCGTCGGTTTTGAAAAGATAGAATTCGAATTCCGTGCCGAAGTTGCACCGGATGCCTGCCTTTTCCGCTTCTGCGGCAGCATCCCGCAGGATCTTTCGTCCGTCCCGTTCAAAGAGGGACCCGTCCGGCCTGCGGATATCACAGAACATGCGGACCACACGGCCGCTGGATGGCCGCCACGGCAAAATCTGCAGGGTCGAAGGATCCGGGAAGAGCAGCAGATCGGATGTCACTTCCGATTCGAAGCCCTCAATGGCAGAGGCATCAAAGGAAATACCGGTATCGAAAGCCCGGCGCAGTTCTCCGGGCATGATGGCGATGTTTTTCTGGACTCCGTGAATATCGCAGAATGCCAGACGGATAAAGCTTACATTTTCTTCTTCCACGAAGGACATGACTTCTTCAAAAGAATACATGGGACGAAACCTCCTGTTGTGATGATTACGAACTATACTGGATATATAATGTAGTATTTTAGTATGAATCCACGAGCTTGTCAATAAATAATAAAAAAACACAAAAATACACAAAAAAGTTGTTGCAATTCACGAAACAGTAGTGTATAATGACTACATTGTTTGAAAAAACAAGACAGAAAACAGAGAATGGAAAGAAAGCGGCAATGGCATCGCATGAAGTACAGACCGACCGGTTTAAACCGGGGTGAAGTGTCTGCATCATGCAAAGCCAGTGCCTTTTTTATTTCCTGCATTTCTGGAACACGAGAAAGACATCAGAGCGAAATGGGAAACAAGCGAGGTAACAGACATGAGTGAAACGAAAGTAACAGAAATTTTTGGCAGCAACGTATTTGATGACTCCGTCATGAAGGACAGATTACCGAAAGACGTATACAAGCAGGTACAGCGTACCATAAAGGATAATAAGAAGCTGGACGCCGGTATCGCTGACGTGGTGGCAAATGCCATGAAGGACTGGGCCGTGGAAAAAGGCGCTACTCACTTTACCCACTGGTTCCAGCCCATGACCGGCATCACGGCAGAGAAGCATGACGGTTTCATTTCCCCGACGGGAGAAGGAAAGATCATGATGGAATTCTCCGGCAAAGAGCTGGTGCAGGGCGAACCGGATGCATCCAGTTTCCCTTCCGGCGGACTGCGTGCCACCTTTGAAGCAAGAGGCTATACGGCATGGGATCCATCTTCCTACGCATTCATCAAGGAAGGCGTGCTGTGCATCCCGACCGCATTCTGCTCCTATAACGGCGAAGCCCTGGATAAGAAGACACCGCTGCTCCGCTCCATGCAGGCCATCAACAAGCAGGCTCTGCGTGTCCTGAAGCTCTTTGGAAACGAAGACGTAAAATCCGTAAGAACCACCGTTGGTCCGGAACAGGAATACTTCCTGATCGACAAGGACATTTATGATAGGAGAAAAGATCTGATCTACAGCGGCAGAACCCTGTTCGGTGCCAAGCCGCCAAAGGGTCAGGAACTGGAAGATCACTACTTCGGCGTCATCAAGCCGCAGGTACAGGCTTTCATGAAGGAACTCAATGAGGAACTCTGGAAGCTGGGCATCCTGGCCAAGACGGAGCATAACGAAGTAGCGCCGGCACAGCATGAGCTGGCACCGATTTTCAGCACCACCAACATCGCAGCCGATCACAATCAGCTGACCATGGAACTGATGCAGAAGATCGCAAGAAAGCATGGTATGGTTTGCCTGCTGCATGAAAAGCCTTTTGCCGGGGTGAACGGCAGCGGCAAGCATAACAACTGGTCCATCTCCACCGATACCGGCGTCAACCTGCTGGAACCGGGAGATACACCTTATGAAAACGCACAGTTTCTCCTTTTCCTCTGTGCCATCATTAAGGCCGTGGACGAATATCAGGATCTGCTGAGAATTTCAGTGGCATCCGCAGGAAACGATCACAGGCTGGGAGCAAATGAAGCTCCGCCTGCAATCGTATCCATTTTCACAGGTGATGAGCTCGCAGGAATTTTAAAGGCTATCGAAACAGATACTCCTTATGGCGGGAAAGAAAAAGAACTGATGAAGATCGGTGTTCACATCCTGCCAAAATTCCCGAAGGACACTACAGATAGAAACAGAACTTCCCCATTCGCTTTTACAGGTAACAAATTTGAATTCCGTATGCTGGGCTCATCACTGTCCATTTCGGGACCAAATGTGGTACTGAATACCATCGTTGCCGAGGAACTGAAGCAGTTCGCCGACGAACTGGAAGGGAAGGCAGATTTTGAGACGGCTCTCAGCCAGCTGATCAAAAAGACCATCAAAGAACACAAGAGAATCATCTTCAACGGCAACGGCTATGACGAAAGCTGGGTAACCGAGGCAGATAAACGCGGTCTGCTGAACCTGAAGTCCACACCGGAATGCCTGCCGTACTTCCTCCACGAAAAGAACATTAAGCTGTTCACCGAGCACGGCGTGTTCTCGAAGGAAGAGATGGAATCCCGCTACGAAATCCTCATGGAGGGTTACTGCAAGGTCATCAACATCGAAGCTCTGACCATGGCCGAGATGGTAAAGAAGGAGATTTTGCCTGCCGTCAGCGCATTCAGTCATGAGCTGGCAGATGCGCTGCAGACCAAGAAGGCAGTCGGCGCAGATACCACCTACGAAGCAGCAGCGCTGGAACATGTGGACAAGCTGCTGGCAGATGCATTCTACGGCACCCATGCCCTGGAAGATACACTGGAAGAAGCAGCCGGTATCGAGGATATCACCAAACAGGGAACCTATTATCACGATGGCGTGTTCGCAGCCATGAACAAGCTGCGGGAATCCATCGACGAACTGGAGACCATTACCTCCAAGGCATACTGGCCATATCCTTCCTACGGTCACCTGCTGTTCGGCATCCGGTAGGCGGGCATCTGCCAGACCGGCAGAGAAATATCAATAAGCACTCCAGCTCCTACTTTTAACCTATATACTATACCTAAATTCCTTTCAAAGGAATGACCGGCGTCTTTCCCTCTCGCCATGTGGGGGAAGGAGGCCGGTTTTTCTTTGGGCGAAAGGGGGAAAATGTGTTTTGAAAAGCGTGGAAATATGATATACTAAAAATTACGGAAAAGACACAGATGAGGAGGACGCCATGACATATATATATCCGGATGAAAATGACCGGCTGACCTGTGAAATGATTGAAACCGGGTTCGACGGGGAATACTGGGGGAAGAGCGAGGAACTGGTATTGGGACAGGCATTGGAAGAGGCAAAGCCTCTGGCTGCCGCAAGAAGAAACGCAGGACAGAAGGTGCAGGTGCTGGACCTGGGCTGCGGCACGGGACGCCTGTTTCAAACATTTGTCGGAATTGCCGATGAAATTACCGGTGCGGAGCCTGACCCGGGGCGGTTTGCCGGGGCAGAAAAAGAAGGTCGCCGTGTGGCCGGTGAAGCAGGAATCCCGGTGCATGTCATAAACGGAGATGCGTCGGTGCTTCCGGAGGACAAGCAATTCGACATAATACTGTCCAGCCATGTGATGCAGCACATCACCTGCCGGATGGCGGAAGACTTGATGAAGACCATGGCAGAGAAATTGCGGCCGGAAGGACTGCTGATTCTGACTACCACCTATACAGACTGCGGGGAGGACCAGTTCTCCGGGGAAGGCTGGAAGAATGGACAGCGCTGGTCACAGTATATAAGCAGGGAAGAATTCGACAGCCTGTTCGGCTGCGAAGGAATGCTGCCGGTACGCATGTTTTCTCCGGGAAGTCTGTGCACTCTTGCAGAAAATGCAGGACTGGAGCTGCTTCTGAGCTCCAGATATCATTACCAGAGCCATCACAGCGCTGAAGAGGATGTGGAAGCAAATTTGTCCGGAGATGGAGCAGGAGCCCGGGATGCCATGTACCTCTTCCGGAAGCCCAGGCAGCGTGTGATGGATGGAAATATCAACTACCACTTCAGTTTCAGCATTTTTGATGAGGAAACGGGCCTGCGCACCGATGACGAACAGGAACTGCGCAGTTCCATCCGAAAGACCTTTCCTGACGCTGTTTTTGATGACGATCCGGAGGCGAAGCAGGAGCCTCTTTTTCAGCAGTTGAAAATCGGACAGGACTTTCTTCATGGCGGCGGCCTGCCTTTCCACTGTTTTCGGGTTCTGCTGAAAAACTACCAGCTGTCCTTCGGGCTGGAGACAAGATCCTCTGCCGGAGTGCGGAAGAAGGCGTTTGATGTCCGGTCATCTTCTGTTTTTATGACTGTGTTTCCGGAATCGGATACGGTGCAGGTCTGCGTTTGCCTCAGTGTGAAGAATGCTTCACCGGATGATTTCGTCTATTTCCGGCATGTGCAGGGAAATGGGGCGAAGCTGCACAATCAGGATGGCCGTATGATTTCCGTCCGGGAAATCTTTCAGGAGGTCAGCAGCAGCCTGAACCGGAAATTAACCGATGTGGCAGAAACTTACCTGCTGGAGATTCGGCAGTTTGACCAGTATACACGGCTGGAGGACATTCTGGATAAGGAAAAAACGCTGATTTACGGCCTCATGACCGGGGATGAGGGATGGCGTCATGTGCCGGAGCACCTGGCTGCGGATCGACTGATAAATCAGTGGGGCAGCCGGGATTTCGTGCGGCTGATTTCCTTTGGCGCCAATACGGTGGTTCTCAACCTGGCAGACAGCAGCCGTGCGGAACATTACAGAGCCGGGCGGATGGATTTTGATCATACATATTACGGAGAGATGAATCCCTATTTTTCCATGGACAGTGAGATTGCCGGCATGAATCACGGCATCCTGTTCTCTGCAGAACTGGTTATGGTCATCAAGACCATCTGTAACCGGATTCTGCGGAGGCAGGCCAACTACTACAGCGGAGGACAGGGAAACAAGCTTCGCGAGGAGATTCGGAAAATCAAAGCCTACAGAGGAGAGCTGATCACCACCCTGAACCGTGTGGAGAATCTGTCGATCTCTGAAATCGGGGAACTGGAGCGTGTGCTTCTCATCAGCCAGCAGATTGACCCGCTCATTGAAAAAATCAAATACCTGCTGGAACTGCTGGAGTCGGAGCTGGATCTGTTATATCAGACCAGCACCAACCGAATGGCCAGCTTCCTGACGGTTCTGGGTCTGGTTCTGGCGGGATGGCAGGTCATTCTGGCGATTATGTAGTTTTGACATAGAAAACAAGGGAGACGATTTATGGATTTATCACATTTAAATAAACAGCAGCTGGAGGCGGCGACCCATGTGGAGGGGCCGCTTCTCATTCTGGCCGGTGCCGGTTCCGGAAAGACCAGCACCATGACCAGCCGTATCGCTTATCTCATTGAGCAGGGGGTCAGCCCGTACAATATTCTGGCGGTTACCTTCACCAATAAGGCAGCCGGAGAGATGCGGGAGCGGGTTGAGAAGCTGGTGGGACAGGTGAGCTACATGTGGATTCTCACCTTCCACGCCATGAGTCTGCGGATTCTCCGGGAACATTATGACGTGGCGGGCTACGAAAAGAACTTCGTGGTCTATGACACGGTGGATCAGAAAACTATCATCAAGAATATTCTGAAGGAGATGAACCTGGATACGAAGGAATACCCGCAGGCCTACGTTTCCTCCATCATCAGCAAGCAGAAGGAGGCTGACATCTCTCCGGAGGAGTACATGGAGCTGAACGGCGGCAATCCCAAGGCGAAGAAGATTGCACTGATCTACGGGGAGTATCAGAAGCAGCTTCGGGCAAACAATGCCATGGACTTCGACGACCTGCTGGTAAATGCACTTCATGTGCTGCAGTGGGACAAGTCTGTGTTGAAGGACTATCAGCAGAGGTTTCAGTACATCATGGTAGACGAGTACCAGGATACGAACCATATCCAGTATGAGATTATAAAAATGCTGGCATCCGGACATAAAAACCTGTGTGTGGTGGGTGACGATGACCAGTGCATCTACCAGTGGCGGGGTGCGGACATCAGCAACATTCTGGGTTTTGAGCGGGATTTTCCCCAGGCGAAGGTCATCAAGCTTGAGCAGAATTACCGGTCCTACGGAAATATTCTGGCAGCGGCCCATTCGGTAATCCGGAACAATCACAGCCGGAAGGAAAAGAAGCTATGGACCACAAGGGAAGATGGAGAGAAGATCACGTACTACCATGCGGAAAGCGACCGGGAGGAAGCACGTTATGTCGCCCAGGAGATCTATAACCTGGAGCAGCAGCGAAGCGGCGGGAGCCTGTCCGATGAGGGATATAACGATTTTGCCATTCTGTACCGGACCAATGCCCAGTCCCGACTGTTTGAAGATGCCCTGAAGGCCCGGCGCATTCCGTATCAGATTTTATCGGGCTTCAGCTTCTATGAGCGGAAGGAAACCAAGGATATGATCTGCTACATGCGGCTGGTGGTCAATCCTTCCGACGATCTGGCGCTGAAGCGGGTCATCAATGAGCCGAAACGGGGTGTGGGACCGACCACCATGGCCAAACTGGAGGGTATCGCCAAGGTGAACGGCCTGTCTCTCTTCGATGCTTTATGCATGGATGAAGTGATTTACAGCCTGCCGACGAAGGCAGGAAAGTCGGTCAAAGAAATGGTGGATATCATCCGCCTGTGTCAGGAGGAGCGGCAGAACCTGCGGGTATCGGACATCTACGATAACCTGATGGTGAAGACCGGATACCTGAAAGCCCTGGAGGATACCAACACGGTGGAGGCAGAGGGTCGCATCGAGAACCTGATGGACTTTAAATCGTTTATCTACGATTTTGAGAAGGATAAGGCGGAAGCCGGTGAGGAAGCCACCCTGGAAGAATTCCTGGAGAAGGTGGCCACCGACGGCGACGCAGACAAATATGACGAGGAAGCCGGCAAGGTGACCATGATGACCATGCACAGTGCCAAGGGACTGGAATTCCCGGTGGTGTTCATGCCGGGCATGGAAGACGGGCTGTTTCCGGGTTACCGTGCCTTTGACAGCGAAGACGGCATGGAAGAGGAACGGCGGCTCTGCTATGTGGGTATCACCCGCGCCAAGGAAAAGCTGTATCTGACCAGCGCAGCTTACCGTGTCATGTACGGCAAGGGCGATGCCACCCGGGAATCCACCTTCCTGCGGGAACTGGATAAGAAATTGTTAATTGGCGATGCGGTCTATGAGCCGGGACGTCGTACGGACAACCACCTGGGCGTGTCCACCGGATCGCCGGACGGATTCGCACAGCCGGCATATCGGCCGTTCGGCAGCCAGACCAATCAGTCGGGTCAGGCCGGACCGACTTCGCAAAATATATCCATCCAGCCTTCGTCTCGTATGCAGCAGGTACAGCAGGCCGGAAGGACGATGACGCCGGCAGAAATTGCGGCCAGAGGCCGCAGC
>JAQXSU010000243.1 GCA_029219125.1 Bacillota bacterium | reverse complement strand
GACGAAGAAACCGGGAAACTGGTTTGGGACGATAACTGGTCCGTACTTCCGCCATTCCGCGGATGTGCCTGTGTGAAATCGACTTCAAAGGATATTACGAAATATTACCAGATGCTCAGCAACGGCGGAAAATGGGAAGGAAAACAGATTATTCCGGAAGAAGCCGTCGAACTGATGGTTGGAAAAGCATTTCCTCTGAGAAAAAAACCGTTCTATACCATGGGACTCTGGAAGCGTGAATTCGGCGGCCGCATGATCTGTGAGCATTCCGGCGGTCTCCACGGAGTTTCCACGCAGGGCGGATTCATGGACGGCGGATATTCCGTTGCGTGTCTCTGCAATCAGGGAGATCTTGGAATGGAAGATTTCCAGTGGGTATGTTATAATTACATTGCGGGGCTTCCGCTGGAGACGACCCAGAACTGGGCAGAACCGTGCGGAAAGACCTTCAGCCTGCAGGACGGGCTTTGCGGAGACTTCCTTTCGAAGGAAGGCATTCCGGTACATACGGTGGTTTCTGTGGAGGACGGCCAGCTGGTCGCCCAGTACGGAGACAGCAAGGTGATCCTGAAATACTGTGAAGAAGCGGCGTTTGCCGCATATCTGGCTGATAAGCCGGAGCGCCGTATCAGCACTTTCCGGTTCTACATCCGGGATGGAAAGGCCTGGGGCGTGAAGTGCGGAAGCAGAATTTACCAGAAAGTGGATTAGAGGAAAGCAGTGAAATGGGCATGAAAAAAAAGACTCGTGCAGCAGGCCTGATTCTGCTGATGATGTTCCTCACGGTGCTGTTTCCGACAGGTGCCTGGGCAGAGGAGATCAAAGACGTGACGCCCAATGCCAAAGCCGCTATTCTGTATGAGACGACCACCGGAACGGTGCTGTATGAAAAAAATGCGGATATGCAGTTGTCCCCTGCCAGCATGACCAAAGTTATGACGGCGATTCTGGTTCTGGAACAGAATCCGGAGCTGGAGGGAGAACTGACTGTGGACGAAAGAGCAGTAAGCCACTACTACTGCAGTTCTATGGAGCCGATGCGGCATCTGTATGCGGGAGAAGTGATCTCCTATGAAGACTGCCTGAACTATCTGTTGATTCCTTCAGGAAATGAAGCTGGGACAGCTTTTGCATTTGAACTTGCGGGAGATATGTCCGCATTTGCGGATCAGATGACGGCCAAGGCGAAGGAACTGGGCTGTGAAAATACAGAATTCCGTGATCCGACGGGAATTTCTTCTTATAACATGACAACGCCTCGTGATATGGCGAAGATTGCGGAATACGCTTTGTCGTTCGAGAAGTTCCGTGAGATCGTATGTAAAACCGAAGGCACGGTTCCTCCGTCCAACAAACGGGAGAAGGGTTTCGACTATGAAAATACCAATGCGCTTCTGGCTCCCAATGATCTTTACGAAAATCCTTACGTTGGATATATAAAAGGGGTGAAGACCGGATGGACACCGGCAGCAGGCTATTGTTTCACCGGCTGCATGGAAAAAGACGGTCTCACCTGGATCTCCGTGGTCATGGGGATTGAAGATGACGCATATGCGGCGGATGGCACTGCCATCCGTGGAGATCTTCCCGAGACAGTCAGCCTGCTGGGTCTGACAGAGGGTGTCACAGCGGAGGATCTTAAGAAACCGGTTAACGGCCTGCTGCTTGCAGGTGTTATCATAGCTGGAATCGTTATAGCAGTGATTGCAGCAGTCCTTTACAGGAAGAAACATAGAAGGGAGATGTAATTATCAGAGACTATATTATTAAGAGAATATTACAGGGTATGCTGCTTGTTATCGCAGTATCATTCCTTGTATTCTGCCTGATGTATATGCTGCCGGGTGATCCGGTGGACATGGTGGTAGACCGGAAGGTATCGGCAGAAAGAAAAGCGGAGATCGCTCATGAACTGGGTTATGATCAGCCGTTTATGACACAGTATATCAACTGGGCGAAAAACACTCTGCACGGAGATTTTGGAACTTCTATCCGGTACAGGAGTGCCGTGTGGGATTTAATGAAGGCAAGAATTCCGTACAGCCTGAAACTGTGCGGGATCTCTTTGATTCTGGAGCTGGTGATTGCTTTGCCCCTTGGCTTGCTTTGTGCCATAAAGAAAGATGGATTCTTTGATCGATTTACAGTGAACTTCTCACTGTTTCTGACTGCAATTCCATCCTTCTGGCTGGGCGCCCTGATGATTCTCATTCTAGCGGTGCAGCTGAAGCTGGTACCGATCAGCGGCTATGAACACTGGCAGAACTATGTTATGCCTGTACTTACCATGGTACTCGGGGGCGTGGGTGGAACGCTTCGTATCACCAAGACAGAGGTACTGGATGTTATCAATGAAAAATATGTCACTACTGCTTATGCCAAAGGTTTGCCGAAAAGGACCGTTATGATCAAGCATGTACTGCGGAACTCCCTGATTCTGGTGACGACGCTGGTCTTCATGTCCATTCCTTGGCTGATTTCCGGTGCGGTAATCACCGAGAGAATCTTCGGATTCCCGGGCATGGGAAATCTGCTGCTGAACTCCATCATCGTACAGGACATTACCGTAGTACAGGCAGTTCTGCTGCTGATTGCTATTCTGACGGTAATCTGCAACCTGATCAGTGATATTTTAATGGGAATTCTGGATCCGAGAATCCGTCTGTCCCTGGCTGGAGGTGACAACTAAAGTGAAGAAAAAGAATAAATGGAAAGAACGGCTCCATGAGTGCATCCATAATGCAAATTTCATGATTGGTTTCGTCATCATCGTCAGTGTGATTTTAGTAGCGATTTTTGCAGATCAGATTGCGCCGTTTGACTATGCGGCACAGAAAACAGGCGGTCGTCTGGAGGCTCCGAGTTCTGCACATCTGTTTGGAACCGATGACCTGGGAAGAGATATGTTCTCCAGAATTGTATACGGTTCCCGTATTGCCCTCTGGGTTGCTTTTCTGGGTGGCTCCCTGCAGCTGGCCATCGGTGTTGTCATCGGACTGGCCTGCGGTTTCTTCGGCAAATGGGTTGACCGCGTGCTGACTTTTATGACTGACCTGACCTGGTGTATTCCGGGAACCATCCTGGCACTGGCGGTAGTTACGATTCTTGGAAAGAGTTTAACCAATACCATCATCGCCATTTCCCTGGTTGCCTGGGCCAGCTATGCGCGTATTGTTCGTGCCAAGACCATGTCTCTCAGAAACATGGCCTTCGTGGAAACCGGAAAAGCCTTCGGCGAAAGTAATGTGGCCCTGATGATGCGTTATATCCTGCCGAATGTTATCCCATCCCTGCTGGTTATGGTATCTCTGAACCTGCCGGGCACTATCATGTCCACCACCACCCTGTCCTTCCTGGGACTGGGTTCCCAGCCTCCTTCACCGGACTGGGGGCTTGCCATTTCTCTGGGACTGAGCTATATTCAGAGAGCACCTTGGCTGACCATCTGGCCGGGTATTGCTCTGGTTTATGTTACTTTCGGCTTCAACCTGCTGGGCGAAGGTCTCCGTGACCTGATCGATCCGCATATGAAGACGCAGTAGAGGGGGGCAGAAGTATGAGTGAAGAATTACTAAGACTGGAACATCTGTCCATCAATTATAAAGTAAAGGACGGATATCTTTCCGCAGTAAACGATGTAAACTGCGTG
>JAQXSU010000242.1 GCA_029219125.1 Bacillota bacterium | reverse complement strand
TGGACGGCGGCCTGGAACCGCTGTTTGATACCCGTCACCCTCGCTATCTGGATGCGGCCGGAAACGCAATCTTCGCACTGGCCGGTGCCAACAAGATTTTCGAGATCAATACCGGTGCCATGGCCAAAGGCTACCGCACTGATCCCTATCCGGACGGCCGACTGCTGGAACTGATCCTGCAGGCCGGCGGCCGGATCACCGTCAACAGCGACTGCCACGCCGCCGGGAAGCTGGATTACGGCTTTACGGAAGCCTTTGATCTGGCCCGCGGCGTCGGTTTCACCGAATACTGGGTGCTGGGGCCGGACGGAGTCTGGACGGCCCAGGCGCTATAAACGTTTCAGTCACTGTAAGGCGATTTTTTCATTACGGTTTTCCGAAAGGGCCGAAAAGTTTTCAAAAAGAAAACTTTTCGGTCTTTTTTGAAAACTTTTTCTTTTATGCACTGAAAAGTATTCTGAAATCTGCATTTTCTTCTCTCTATACCCGGCTCCGCCCTGCTCTCCCCTTCCTCTCAACTCCATTTCCAGCCTCAGTCGCCAAAAATCCTGCTCTGCTGCTATCCCGGTTTTCCAAAACAGCCAAAATGTTTTCCAAAAGAAAACTTTTACGTGTTTTTGGAAAACGCCCAGCAGCATACTCTTCGTAAAACATTTCCCTTACACAATTTCATTGCATAATACTGTATAAAATACTATGGAATATTGGATATTTCTCAGAATCACATCGATGTGACCGAAACCGCACCGATGTGACCGGAAGTGTCGTGACATTTCTCGGGCTTTTCTGTATAATACAGTTAAACCACACGAGAAAATGCAGGGGGCAAGAAGTTCTATGTTTAAAGATAAGATCAAAAAGCTGCGGGAAACACATAATCTCACCCAGGAAGAGCTGGCGAAAAAAGTTACGGTGTCGCGAACCGCCGTATCGAAATGGGAAACCGGAAAGGGGTATCCAAGTTTAGACACCTTAAAAGAAATATCACTTCTTTTTGATATCAGTATTGATGAACTGATTTCTGATACCGATATCGGCGACAAACGCCGCCTGGACAGGCAGAAGCGGCAGGAATCCATCCTCAGGACGATTGCAATTCTTCTTATTCTTTCGCTGGCATTCGGATGGTTCTTTTTCAAAAAAACAGAAGTCATGCGTTATACCGCAGATGAAGCCATGATGTATGGGTTTAAGGGAATTTCCCATGATCTGGACTGTGCATCCAGACAGCTCATAGCGCTGAGAGGAAACGGATACCTGGAGAAGAATGATTTTGCAAGACTGTGCAGGGATCTGGAGAGGGATATGTTTTATTCGGTAGAAGCCATTGCCTCCTTCGACTATGGTGTGTGTGAAGGATATAATGATTATGATATTTTCTCTTTTTACTGTTATTTCAGTGATCTGGCCAATGTGAGCAAGTCCTTTGAAACTATGACGCCGGAGGAAATCAATCAGGTTTATCATTCACTGTACCGCATCTGTACCGAATTCAACCGGTTCGACTGGTCACTACCGAGAACGGACAACTATTATGATGGATCCGATCTGTCTGCCTATGATTTCAACCGGGATCCGCGAAACGTCAGAACCCATCTGGCGGAAATGGAGAAGCTTGCAGAGGAAGAATCTGAAAGCATAAGTAAGTACATCACGTATGATGAATGAACGGCATCGCATCACCGCAGCACTGAAAAAGCACCTGAAGCTGAAATGGAACTGACAGCCGCAGGTGCTCTTACTTAAGTGCTATTTCTTAAGTG
The DNA here is from genome assembly GCA_029219125.1 of Bacillota bacterium. Classification (GTDB taxonomy): domain Bacteria; phylum Bacillota; class Clostridia; order Peptostreptococcales; family Anaerovoracaceae; genus RGIG7179. Next base: position 511 of record JAQXSU010000242.1, on the reverse strand, counting down.
CTATTTCTTAAATACTTTTTCTTTATTCTTCAATCTGGATCCCTTCGAGAATCTTTTCCTTCGAACGGGACTTCGGATCAATCTTCTTTTCCACCATTCCCACAATCCGCGTCAGAACGCCGGAAATGATGAAGTAGATGATGGCCGTAAAGATCAGCGCGAAAAATGCCTGATAGGTACGTGCTCTCACCAGGTCCGAAATCTTCGTCAGATCCTGAATGGCAATATAGCCGGCAACAGAAGTTTCCTTGATCAGCGTAACCACTTCATTCTTGTAAATCGGAAGGAAGTGTCTGGCAGCCTGGGGCAGAAGGATTTTGAAAAAGCTCTGTCTGTCGCTGTAGCCCAGCGCCGTAGCTGCTTCATACTGGCCGTTTCCGATGGCACCGAAGCCAACGGCAAGCATGTCATACATGGAGCAGGCAAAAATCAGAGTAAAGCCCACGATGGCCACAAGGGTGCCGCTCAGTCTGGTGGATCCGAAGATGATATAGTACAGAATCATCAGCAG
>JAQXSU010000241.1 GCA_029219125.1 Bacillota bacterium | reverse complement strand
CTGCTGATGGTGTTCAGCAAGTGGATCGACCGGACCCACCATAAAAACTTCGTGCCGAAGATCACGGCTGTGGGCAAATTCGCGGTGAAAAGCCGTTTCGTGATTCCGCTGGTGTTCGCGGTGGTGCTGATTGCGGTCTTCATTTTTTCCAACAAGTGCCCGTATGTGTACGGTACGGAAGATATCAGAACTTTTCAGAAAAACGATGTGACCATCGCCAAGGAGACCATCGAAGACACCTTCGGCTCGTCCAACATGATTGCCCTGATCGTACCGGGCGGGGACTACGATGCGGAGGCGGACCTGCTGGCAGACCTGGAGGCCTGCGAGGAAGTGGACCATGCCCTGGGCCTGGCCAATACGGAAGTGATGGACGGCTACACCCTGACAGACGGGCTGACGCCCCGGGCTTTTTCGGAGCTGCTGGATCTGGACTACGCCGCAGCGGAGGCCCTGTATGCCGCCTATGCGGTCAGTGAAGAGGACTACGGACGGATTGTCAACGATCTGGATAGCTTTGAAGTGCCCATCATCGACATGGTCATGTACCTTTACGACATGATAGAGGATGGGTATATCAAGCTGGACGATGATCTGGAGGAAACCTTCCAGGACTTGTACGACCAGCTGTATAAGGCCCGTCAGCAGCTGCAGAGCCAGGATTACAGCCGCATGCTGGTCTACCTGAACCTGCCTGTGGGCGGGGAAGAGACCTTTCAGTTCCTGGACCGGATCCACGTCATGGCCGACAAATATTATGACAGCGGAGACGTGCTGCTGGCAGGAAACTCCACCAGCGAGTACGACCTTTCCAAGTCCTTCGCCAGCGACAATCTGATGATCTCCATCGTGTCGGCCCTGATTGTCATGGTGGTACTGCTGCTGACCTTCCGGTCGGCGGGACTGCCGGTTTTGCTGATTCTGGTCATCGAAGGAAGTATCTGGACCAACTTCTCCTTCCCGTACCTGACGGACACCAAGCTGTTTTTCATGAGCTATCTGGTGGTCAGCTCCATTCAGATGGGTGCCAACATCGACTACGCCATCGTCATTTCCAGCCGGTTCTCGGCTCTGAAAAAGGAGATGAATGCGAAGGACGCCATGGTGGAGACCCTGAATCAGGCCTTCCCGACCATCATCACATCCGGCGCCATCCTGGCCTTCGCCGGGGCGCTGATCGGCATTATGACCTCGGAAGCCACCATATCCAGCATCGGCGTCTGCCTGGGAAGAGGAACTTTGATCTCCCTGATTCTGGTCATGTTTGTCCTGCCCCAGATCCTGCTGCTGGGTGACAGCATTATCGAGCGGACCTCTTTCAATATCAGCGTGCCGGTGAAGCGGAAGCGGGCTGCCGGCTACCTGTTTGTGGACGGCGTCATTCGCGGCGAAATCCATGGAAGCATCAATGCCAGCGTTCGGGGCATGGTGCAGGGGGATGTCAATGCTGCGGTGATCTCGGGCACCATGGAGGAAGTATCGGAAGAGGTGCCGGAAGAAGCGAAGGAAGGAGGTGCGGAACATGCAGAAGAAGAAAAGAATCAATAGAATACTGGCAGCGGCTCTCTGCATCTGTCTCGTGCTGGGCAGCGTGAAGGTATCCAGCGGGGCCGGAACGGCAGATGCGGCGGTGAAACAGGAAAGCCAGGTGATTTCCATCCGCACCACGGCGGAGTTTCTGGAGTTCGCTCAAAACTGCACGTCAGACAGCTGGTCACGGAACAAAATCTTCCGTCTCGATGCCGATCTGGACGTCAGCGGCAGTACTCTCCGGTCGGTGCCGGTCTTTGGGGGCGTTTTCGATGGCAACGGTCATAAAATCACCGGATATGTATTTCAGGAAAGTGCTTCGCCCCAGGGTCTGTTCCGCTATGTTCAGGAATCGGGCCTGATCAAAAATCTGACCGTGGAAGGTACGGTGCTGCCGGAGGGTAGCCGGAAGACCATCGGGGGTATTGCCGGGGAAAATGCGGGAACCCTGCAGAACTGCAGGTTTATCGGCACCGTGGGCGGTGACGGGGAGATCGGCGGCATCGCCGGCGTCAATACCATCACCGGCCTCATTTCCAACTGTAAGTCCTACGGTGTTGTCTACGGCAAGCAGTATGTGGGCGGTATCACCGGCAGAAATTACGGCACCGTGCTCCTTTCCGAAAACCGGTGCAGCGTCAATACCACTGTTCAGTCGGAATCCAAAACCATTGCGGCGGTGGACATTTCCAGCCTGACTCTGGAGGAGCTGAATCAGGAAGTGAACCTCAGCGACATCGGCGGCATCGCCGGCTGGTCCGGCGGTATTCTGCAGGATTGCACCAATGAAGGCACAGTGGGCTATGCCCACACGGGATATAACGTGGGCGGCATCGTGGGCCGCCAGTGCGGCTATGTGAACCAGTGCACCAATCAGGGAGCGGTTTACGGCAGAAAGGATGTAGGCGGCATCGCAGGACAGATGGAACCTTATTCGCAGGTGCTTTCTGCCAGCCGGCTGTCCCAGCTGCGGAAGGAGCTGACCCGGCTGCAGACCATGCTGACCCGGCTGCTGGACGATGCGGACAGCAGCGCATCCGGCATTGCTCTGCAGATGGATGCCATCAGCGGATCTCTGGGAAAAGCTCAGGATACGGCGGACAGCCTGATTCAGCAGACCACGGACATCGTCAACCAGGACATCGATGCAGTCAATGCGGTAAGCATCCGGCTTTCGGAGGTGCTGACCCAGCTGGAACCGGTCATGGACCGGAGTATCGACGGGCTGCGCAGCATGGGAACGGCGGTTGGACAGCTGCAGCAGTCGGTGGTCTCGGTACAGGCCATGTCACCGAAACTGAAAAAAGCTTTCGAGGAGATGGATCTGGCTCTGGCCGATCTGGCGGACGGACTTGCTCTGGCACAGCAGGGCTGCCGGGAAATCTCGGAAGGAATCACTCATCTGAAGCAAAGTCTGGGAGATGCAGAGACGGTGGAAGGGGCTCTGAACGAGATCAGTCAGGGTATTTCTGACCTGTCAGCCGGCTTGCGGCAGGTCAGAGAAGCCTCCGGAAACATGCAGACTGCGGCAGAGGATCTGCAGAATTCCGAGATCTGGGATGAGACCCTGGGCAGTCTGGATGAAACATCTGCCCCGGCACAGGTGCTGATTGCGCTGCAGAAGTTTTTGACTTCTGACGAATTCAATGATACACTGGAAACAGTACAGACAGAATTGTCACAGATGATGAAAGGTCTGAAGCAGATGGCCCGCGGGGTGCGGGAGGTACAGTCCGGCATGGAGAAAATTGCGGAAGGTCTGGATATGGAGGAACTCCGGAAGGGCTTTTCGAGTCTGGAATCGGGAGCAAAAACCATGGAAAAGTCCATGGCTTCTTTCGCCTCGTCCATTGCCCGGCTCCAGAAGGCATCCTCCTGGATGGAGGCTGCCGGATCCGATGCAGAGCAGGCGATCCAGGCTGTTTATGAGGCGCTGGGTACACTGCGGACGGCTTCGAACATCATGGAAGCAGCCGCCGGCGACCTGCACCGGATCCTGACAGATCTGGCGCAGCAGCCTGCCATACAGTTTACCGGTGCCGACAGCACCTATATCCAGACCCAGGAGGATCTGTCCGATGCCATCGGGTCTCTCCGGGAAAACTGCGATGCCCTGGGGGATGTACTGCTGCAGGATTCCAAAACTCTGATTGCAGACCTGCAGAAGGTGTCCGACCAGATGATGAAGATCTTTAACCTGCTGCTGGATCTGGCGGAGAACCAGGGCAGCAGCACTTCCGCGGAAACCAGCGGCACCTCCACCGGAAGCCAGAAAGATGACGAGGACGGCGGTCTGCTGCCGGACATGCAGGATGTCTCCGCAGAGGATACGGCCGGGCAGACCGAGGGTAAGGTAGCAGTCTGCACCAACCTGGGAACGGTGGAAGGAGACATCAACGTGGGCGGCATCGCCGGATCCATGGCCAGGGAAGTGGATTTTGACCCGGAAGACGATCTGCTGGCAGAAACCGGCGGTCTGACGGAAGAAAACACCTTTTACAGCCGGGGCGTCATCCGCAGCTGTGAAAACCGGGCCGACGTGACGGCTAAGAAGAATTATGCCGGCGGTATCGTGGGCAGGATGGACTTCGGCTATGCGGCCGAATGCACCGCAGCCAGATACATAACGTCCCGCAGCGGGGATTTTGTGGGTGGTATCGCAGGCATGACAGCCGGAACCATCGAAAACTGCAGTGCGAAAACCGTCCTTTCGGGAAGAGACTGTGTGGGAGGCGTGGCCGGCTCCTGCAGCGGAAGCCTGAAGACCTGCAAAACGGCAGTCCGGATTGAAGACAGCAGGGAGCACCGGGGCGGCATCGCCGGCCTGCTGGAGGAAGACGGAACTGCAGCGGGAAATCTGTATGTGGAGCAGACGGACGAGGAAGGAAACCGGATGGGCGGCATCGATCAGATCAGCTACCGGGGCCGGGCAGAGGCCGTCACCTATGAAGAGATGAAGGCAGCCGGCTTGCCGGAGATTCTGCGGTCTTTCACCGTGCGGTTCCTGGCAGACGATGTACAGCTGAAAGAGGTCACCGTGTCCTATGGAAGCGGGATTTCGCAGGAGGAAATTCCCACTGTACCGGAAAAGGAAGGCTATTTCGGCAGCTGGGATGAAAGCTGCCTCCGGTCCGTGACCTCAGACCGGGATCTGGAGGCGGACTATGTCCGTTGCGTAACGGCCCTGGCCAGCAGCCAGACCAGAGAAGGCGGAAGCTCTGTACTGCTGGTGGAAGGCAGTTTCCCACAGGAGAGCCGCCTGCAGCTGCAGAAGGTGGAGGGCGACGGACCGGCCGGCTGCGTGGAGCAGTGGAAGGCGATGCTGATCTCTGGCGACAGTGAAGGAAAGCATCAGTATCGGTATCGGATTCCGGAGGAGATACGCCCCGGCAAGAACCATAAGATCCAGATTCAGATTCTGGAGGATGGGAAATGGAAGACCGTCCGGACCCGGGAAGAAGGTCAGTGCCTGGTGTTCCAGGCCAGCGGCACAGAGGTGCAGTTTGCGGCAGTGGAGAAGCAGTTTGGATCCGCGCTGTGGGTCGGGGCCGCGGCTCTGATTCTTCTCCTGGCGGGAGCGGCAGTCGTCCTCCTGCGAAAGGTTCGGAAAGGAACAGGTCGGCACGAAACCGACCGGAACGAAAGGTCAGAAGAGAAAGGTTAGGAACAGACTTATGAAACTATGTGTATTCGGTGCCAGCAGCGATCAGAT
>JAQXSU010000240.1 GCA_029219125.1 Bacillota bacterium | reverse complement strand
CGCTCGGCGGAACCGGTCGGATCCAGGACCCTGTCCAAGAAATATGAGCTTGGCATCAGCCCGGCCACCATTCGAAACGAGATGGCAGACCTGGAGGAAATGGGATATCTGACACACCCTCATACTTCCGCAGGACGGGTTCCTTCCGATAAGGCATACAGATTATATGTCAACGCGCTGATGGAAAAGAAGGAACTGTCGAAGGAAGAGAAGCTGGTGATTGCCCAGAGGCTGCAGGGAAATGTCAACGAGTTTGAGAAGACCATTGAGCACGCTGCGGCGATTTTGTCGGAGATCACCAATCTGACATCCTTCGCCATGACGCCGGCACAGGACAATGACACGCTGAAGTTTATCAACCTGCTTCCGGTGGATGAGCACACGGTGGTTCTGATGATCGTGGCAGAAAGCGGGAAGATTTCCAACACAGCCCTTCGCATGAAGGTGCCGTATACGGAAGAGAATCTGCAGCTGCTGGCCAAGACCATGACATACAACTATAAGGGAAAGACCATCAGTGAGGTCCTGACCCATAATATTATAGAAAACTTTGAAACCGATATCACGGCCATGAGCGGCCTGGCGGAGAATGTGATGCCAAACTTCATGCGGACTCTGGAAGACATGCTGAATGTCAACCTGTACATGGAGGGACTGACAAACATCTTCGATATTCCGGAATACAATGATCTGGGAAAGGCCAGGGATTTCCTCTCCATGCTGAGTCAGAAGGAGGATTTCACCAGAAAGCTGCTGGAACGTGAAAACGGTATGATTGTAACCATCGGTGAGGAAAACCCGGACGACATCATGCAGGACTGCTCCCTGATCACCGCCACATACCATGTGGACGGCAAGATGGTGGGCAAGATTGGAGTCATCGGGCCGACGCGAATGCGGTACGGCGAAGTTACGTCCATCATTGAATACCTGACCGATAATCTGAATCATGTATTTAAATTAGAAGGTGGAGGTAATGAGGATGAGTGAAGAAAAGAAGCAGGAAGAGATGCAGGACGAGGAACTGGTGACGGAGGCTGAAGAAGCCGGCGAATCCGCAAAATCCGCAGACCCGGAGAAGGATGAAACGTCGGGAAGCGGCGAGGAAGCAAAGGATGCCGGAGATGCGAAGAATGACGGAGAAAAGAAAGAGTCCAGTGCGGAAGAGGAAGCCCTCAATGTGAAGTATATGCGGCTGATGGCAGACTTCCAGAACTTCAAGCGGCGGACCGAAAAAGAAAAAAGCGACATTTATGCATTCGCAAACGAGAAGATCGTCAGCGAACTGCTTAATGTGATAGATAACTTTGAAAGGGCACTGCTGCACGGCGCCGCAGGGGACAGCTTTGCAGAAGGAATGAACATGATTTTCAAACAGCTCCAGGGGGTGCTTGAGAAAGCAGGAGTGAAGGAAATCGAAGCCCTGGGTCTGGATTTTGACCCGAATTTCCATAATGCAGTGATGACTGAGGACAGCACCGAGTACGAAAGCGGAAAGGTCACCGAGGTTCTGCAGAAGGGGTATACCTTAAACAGTAAAGTAATCAGACCTTCCATGGTGAAGGTAGCGAACTAGAATAAAGGAGGAACATAAAATGGCTAAAGTAATTGGTATTGACTTAGGAACTACAAACTCTTGCGTGGCAGTGCTGGAAGGCGGCGAGCCGACTGTAATCGCCAACGCAGAAGGAAATAGAACGACTCCGTCCGTTGTGGGCTTTGCGAAGAACGGAGAAAGACTGGTTGGTGAAACTGCAAAGAGACAGGCCATCACCAATCCGGACAGAACCATCGCATCCATCAAGAGATATATGGGTACTGACCACAAGGTATCCATCGACGGTAAGGAATACACACCGCAGGATATCTCTGCCATGATTCTGACCAAACTGAAAAATGATGCAGAAAGCTATCTGGGTGAAAAGGTAACCGAAGCGGTTATCACCGTACCGGCTTACTTCTCCGACGCACAGAAGCAGGCAACCAAGGATGCCGGTAAGATTGCAGGTCTGGATGTAAAGAGAATCATCAACGAACCGACCGCTGCTTCCCTGGCATATGGTCTGGATAAGGAAGAAGGATCCCACAAGATTCTGGTATATGACCTGGGCGGCGGTACCTTCGATGTATCCATCCTGGAACTGGGTGACGGCGTCTTCGAAGTACTGGCAACCAATGGCGATACCCACCTGGGCGGCGATGACTTCGATGAAGCACTGCTGAACTATATGGCAGATACCTTTGCCAAGGAAAACGGCGTAGACCTGCGTGCTGACAAGATGGCACACCAGAGACTGAAGGAAGCCGCTGAAAAGGCCAAGAAGGAACTGTCCAGCGCAACCACTACCAACATCAATCTGCCGTTCATCACCGTAACTGCAGATGGTCCGCTCCACATGAACATGGACATCACCAGAGCCAAGTTTGAACAGCTGACAGCACATCTGGTAGAAAGAACCATCGAACCGATGAACAAGGCCATGAGAGATGCAGGCGTAACCAACTCCGACATCGCCAAGGTCATCCTGGTGGGCGGTTCCACCAGAATCCCGGCTGTACAGGAAGCTGTAAAGAGAGTCACCGGCAAGGAACCGTTCAAGGGCATCAACCCGGATGAATGCGTTGCAGTGGGTGCAGCCATCCAGGCCGGCGTACTGACCGGTGAAGTACACGATGTACTGCTGCTGGATGTTACTCCGCTGTCCCTGTCCATCGAAACCCTGGGCGGCGTAGCTACCAAGCTGATTGAAAGAAATACCACCATTCCGACCAAGAAGAGCCAGATCTTCTCCACCGCAGCAGATAACCAGACTGCAGTAGACATTCACGTAATGCAGGGTGAAAGAGAAATGGCTGCCGGAAATATCACGCTGGGCCGCTTCCAGCTGACCGGTATCGCACCGGCACCTCGCGGAATTCCGCAGATCGAAGTTACCTTCGATATCGATGCCAACGGTATCGTAAACGTAAGTGCCAAGGATATGGGAACCGGCAAGGAACAGAGAATCACCATCACTTCTTCCACCAAGCTGTCTGACGAAGAAATCCAGGCAAAGGTGAAGGAAGCAGAACAGTATGCAGAAGAAGACAAGAAGAGAAAAGAAGAAGTAGAAATCAGAAACCGTGCGGAATCTCTGATTTACGAAACCGAAAAGTCTCTGAAGGAGCTGGAAGGCAAGATTACCGAGGATGAAAAGAATCAGATCACTTCCGCCAAGGATGAGCTGCAGGCAGTTCTGAACAACGGTACTGCAGATCAGATCAAGGAAAAGACCGAAGCTCTGACCGAAAAGTTCCACCTGATCTCTACCAAGCTGTATGAGCAGGCACAGGCAGCCCAGGCTGCAGCTGGCGGCGCAGGCATGGGCGGCCAGGCTTACGGCGCAGGTCCTGACATGGGCGGTGCTGCAGGCGGTCAGGCAGGTCCTGCAGGAGACAACGTGGTCGATGCAGACTACGAAGTGGTAGACGACGATAAATAGAAGATCAACAGAAGATAAATCAATGAAATGAACCAGAAGTCTCGGCGTCCGGCAACAACCGGGCGTCCGGGCTTTTGTGTGTTATGTAATTATGTATGTGATGTATGCGAATACATCTGTGAATCAGTTAAAGTAAGGGGCTAATATATATGGCAGAAAAGCGTGACTATTATGAAGTCCTGGGTCTGAAAAAGGGAGCCAGCGACGATGAAATAAAGAAAGCCTTCCGGAAAATGGCCATGAAATACCATCCTGACAAGAATCCGGGAGACAAGGAAGCAGAAGAAAAATTTAAGGAAATCAACGAAGCCTACAGCGTTCTGTCGGACCCTGACAAGAAGAGCAAGTACGACAGATTCGGCTTCGCCGGTGTGGATCCGAACGCAGGCTTTGGCGGTGCGGGCGGCGGCTTTGGCGGCTTCGGCGGTGCCGGCGGTTTTGAGGATATATTCGATATGTTTGGCGGTATGTTCGGCGGCGGTTTCGGCGGACAGCAGAGAAGAAACAACGGACCGAAGAAGGGACGGGATCTGCAGAAGGCCATCACCATCACCTTTGAAGAAGCCGCATTCGGCTGCAAGAAGGAGCTGGAGATCAACAAGTATGTGGCCTGCCCGACCTGTAAAGGCGAGGGAACCAAGCCGGGCACATCCAAGAAGACCTGTCCGAAATGCGGCGGCAGCGGGCAGATCAGCCAGATGCAGCGGACTCCGTTCGGCCAGTTCCAGTCTGTGACCCAGTGCGATCAGTGCGGAGGAACGGGTCAGATCAACGAAACGCCTTGTGAAGACTGCAAGGGCACCGGCAAGGTGAGAAAGACCGTAAAGATTTCCGTGGACATTCCGGGCGGCGTAGACAACGAGAGCGTCATTCCGATCCGCGGTCAGGGAGAACCGGGTGTCAACGGCGGACCGAACGGCGACCTGTATATCGTCATTTCCGTAAAGCCGCACAAAATGTTCAAGAGAAACGGCAGCGACCTGTACCTGGATATTCCGATCAGTTTTGATCAGGCTGCGCTGGGCGCGGAAATCGTCGTGCCGACCCTGGAAGGCAAGGTGTCCTATAAAGTGCCTGCCGGAACTCAGCCGGGAACCACCTTCCGCCTCAAGGGCAAGGGCGTGCGGAATCCGCGGAATGACAGGATGGGCGACCTGTATGTGAAGGTCAACCTGGAAGTTCCGACCAAGCTGAACCATAAACAGAAGAAGGCCATCGAGGAGATGGGCAAAGCTGTGACAGAAGATTGTTACCAGAAGAAGAGCACGTTCGCCGATAAGATGCGTGAACTGTTCAGCTGACAGGAGAGTTAAATGGAACAGAAAAAACAGAATGAAAATCAGGCAAAAAAGCAGGTGATGATTCTGGCGGTACTGCCGGGAGATGACTGCGATGACACCATTCGGGATCTCAACGAGGAGGGCTTCTTCGTAACGCTGCTCAGTTCCTCCGGCGGCTTTCTGAAAAAGAAGAGCACCACCGTAATGATCGGCGCCAGAGAAGAAGAACTGGACGAGATCCTGGGCATTATCAAGCGAAATGCCGGCAGCCGGACGGAAACCGTATACCAGGCGGTACCGCCGACCTGCGACAGCAACTGCTATTCCGGTGCGGTTTTCCCGATGCAGGTTCGTACCGGCGGGGCCACCGTCTTCGTGATGGATCTGAAGGCGATTGAAAAATTCTGATATTGCGGCTTTCTTCAGGCTGCAGCTTTACGCAACGCACAGCAAAATATGCAGTCCCGTTTTTTTCGGGAGGCATGGGTTGCTGTGTTTTTTTTTGTTTTTCTTCTGCTTATTTCTGGAAAAACCCCTTGACTATACGGTAACTGTATACCTTAAACTGATAAGAGTGAGGTGAATATATATCATGAAATTAAGTGTCAAAACCAAGTTATCCTACGGTATCGGCGGCATCTGTGACAATGCGCTGTATACCCTGAGCGGAACCTATTTGCTGCTCTATCTGACCACTGTGGCCGGCATCAGTCCGGCGGTTGCAGGAACCATTACAGCCATCGGATCCATCTGGGAGGCCATCTGCGGCCCGATTGTAGGATTCAAGTCCGACGGGACCAGAACCCGGTTCGGACGGCGCAAGCCGTTTCTCATGCTGGCAGCCTTTCCTGTGGCCATCATCACCAGTCTGCTTTTTACGACCTTCGAAGCCAATATGACGGTAAAAGTGATTTATTATACCATCATGATCATCCTGTTCTGGACCAGCTTTTCTTCGGAGTTCATTCCGTACATGGCATGGGGATCCGATCTGACCGAGGATTACCATGAAAGAACAGTGCTGCGTTCTTATGCTTATGTGTTCAACCAGGTGGGCATGTGCATCGGCATGGTCCTTCCGACCATCATCGTGGATTACTGCATGAATCTGGGAAGAAACTCTGCGCAGTCCTGGCAGATGGTGGGTATCTTTACCGGTGTTTGCAGCGGCGCAGCACTGCTGATATGCGCACTCACCATTCATAAAGACGATGTGGCGAAAAAAGACTTCATCAAGCCGGAAAAGAAGGGCAAATTCCTGGAAGTGAAAGAACTGGCCGGCATGTTCAAAGAATATTTCGAGATTCTGAAGCTGAAACCGATTCAGTTCATCATCGGATCCAGCATCGTTTACCTGGTGGCAAATACCGTTTTCTCTTCGGACCGTGTGTTCTATATGACATATAACCTGGGAATGAGTCAGAAGGAAATCTCCCTCATGATGCTGATCATCACCGTTAGCGGTGTGGTCTTCGTACCGTTCATCGCCAGACTTGCGGGAGCCTTTGATAAGAAAACCGTATTCATGTGCGGCATCGGCGGTGCCGGTGTCTGCCTGATGGCATCCCGATTCATCGGTGTCAACTCTCTGGCCGCCATGATCGCCGTATGTCTGATTTACTCGGTGGCAAACACCTGCTACTGGCAGCTGCTGCCTTCCATGCTGTATGATGTCTGTGAGGTGGAGGAACTGATCAGCGGACAGAAACGGTCCGGTGCCGTAATCTCTCTGCAGGCCCTTTCCGAATCCCTGTCCATCGCTGTGGCCATGCAGGGCCTGGGCATCGTGCTGGAAATGGCCGGCTTCGCCAGCGAGGCCGCAGTACAGCCGGAAACCGCCCTTACATGGGTAAGCAACTGCTTCACCTTCCTGCCGGGCCTGTTCATGGTACTGGTGGTTGTGATGATCAGCCGGTATCCGATCAATAAGAAGGTATTCGTCCGGGTTATGGATGCGCTGGAACGGAGAAAGCAGGGCGAGGAAATCGACGTGAAGGAATTCGAAGATATCTTTGAATAGACAGTTGAATAGACCGCTTGCACTCTTTGCGGGTGCGGGTCAAGTACAATCTTTAGACATTTTTTTAACGAAAATGCTTGAAATGAAGAGAAAATAAGTCTATAATAGAACGGTAATCTTTCCTTCGGAAAGGTGAGAGTTCATTCTCTATAAGATTATTTGATGTATTAGTAGCAAGAGAGCAGGTCCCCAGCCTGCTTTTTTGCTGTGTTTTTTTCATTTCATTACGCGCTGAAACTCGAATCAGTCAATGCAGATTTCAGATGCGTATTTCTCGTTCTGAAACAACATGTCGTGATTGATGGTCTGATAGAACAGATCACGGAAAGAATCATAATCATTGGACTGTGCCAGCGCCCACATGGTCTTGGTCACCGTTGCTTCCAGCGTCATGTCGTAGGCTTCAATCAGATTGAATTCTGTTTTCATCCTTCT